>DAINPC010000210.1:0-4132 GCA_036743695.1 Solirubrobacteraceae bacterium
CCACGATCACCTGGGGGAAGGTCATCATCCCGGTCCTGCCCGCCAGCTCCACGCGGCCCTCTGGGTCCTTGGCGAGGTTGATCTCCGCGAACTCCACGCCGTGGGACTTCAGCAGTCCCTTGACGCGGGTGCAGTAGGAGCAGGGATCGGTCGTGTATACGGTTACATCGCTCATTACTTCATAAAGTATAGCAACGGTGCTGGGGTGGATTCGGCGCCCGCGGGCGCGCCCGCGGGAGGCTCCGATGCGAGCCCTAGACTCGGTTGAGCCGATGCCCGGACCTGTCAAGACGGAGGCGGTGGTGCTGCGCTCGATGCGCTACGGCGAGGCGGACCGCATCCTTCACCTCTACACGCCCGCCCGCGGGCGGGTGAGCGCGATCGCCAAGGGCGTGCGCCGTGCGCGCAGCCGCTTCGGCGGGCGCCTGGAGCCGTTCTTCCGCCTGCGGATCGAGCTGCACGAAGGGCGCAGCGAGCTGCTGACGGTCACGGGCGCCCAGACGGTTGACGGCTATGCCCGCCTGCGCGGCGACGCTCGCGCCCTGGACGCTGCGGCGCGGGCGTGCGATGCGGTGGGGCGCCTGTTCGAGACCACCGAGCCGCATCCGGGCGTGTTCAACCTGCTGTGCCGCCAGCTGGCGCTGCTGGACCAGCACGCGGGCGGAGCGGCGCGGGTGGCGGACAGCTGGGCGTCGGCCCTGGCTTTTCGCCTGAAGCTGCTGCTGGCGGCCGGCCTGGCCCCGCAGCTGGGCGCGTGCGCGAGCTGCGGCGAGCGTGAGCACCTGGTGGGCTTCTCCGGGGCGGCCGGGGGTGTGGTGTGCGCGGCGTGCGAGGCGGGCTCCTTCCCGCTGGGCGAGGACGCCTACGCGTTCATGACGGCGGCGCTGGCACGCGCCCTGACGCAGGCGCCCGCTGCGGGCGATCCGGCGCTGGGGCAGGTCGAGCGTGCGATCACGGCCACGCTGGAGCACCACGCGCACCTGCGGCTGATGCCCGCTGTGGGCCGCTCCTGTTGACCGCGCAGCCATTCGCGCGGCCATCCGCGCGAGGACTCGCGCTGCGTCCGGCTCCGGACGCGCAGGCCCAGGACGGTGGGTCTGGCGGGCCACGGAGGCGTGTATGGTGGGTGCCATGGACGAGGGCTATCCGATCGCCTACGAGGTGCTGGAGAAGGGCGTCCCGGTGTTGGCCAGCGACGGAGGCCAGGTGGGCACGGTCCACCATGTGGTGGCGGCACCGGAGAAGGACATCTTCCACGGCCTGGTGATCGCCACGCCGGCGCGCGGGCGACGGTTTGTGGAGGCGGCTGACGTGGCGTCCCTGCACGAACATGGCGTTGACCTGCGGATCGACTCCGCGGCGGCGGCGGCGCTGCCCGAGCCGGGAGGCGGCGCACCGGTCTACGACGAGGACCCGGGCGAGATCAAGGGCTGGCACCACTGGGTGCACGTGATGACCTTGCGCGGCGATTGGAAACGCGAGGGCTGAGCGGTCTCAGGCCGGCTGAGTGGCAGAATCGGCCGGTGAGCATCGCGCGTGAGCAAGACACCGTGGCGTCCGGCTTCGCGGAGCGCTGCAGCGAGCAGGAGGCGCTGCTGCTCTCGCCGCTGGCGGCTCGCTCCTATCCGGCGCTGCGCGAGCACGCGGAGGATGACTGCGCGCTGCGCACGCCGTTTCAGCGCGACCGCGACAGGATCGTCCACAGCAAGGCGTTTCGCAGGCTGACCCACAAGACGCAGGTGTTCGTCTCGCCGCGCGGCGATCACTATCGCACCAGGCTTACGCACACGCTGGAGGTGACCACGATCTCGCGCACGGTTGCGCGCGCGCTGCGCCTGAACGAGGATCTGGTGGAGGCGATCGGCCTGGGGCACGACCTGGGGCATCCGCCGTTCGGGCACATCGGCGAGGAGGTGCTGGACCGCTGCGTGAAGGCGCGCTTCGGAGGCGGCTTCCGCCACTACGAGCACTCGCTGCGCATAGTCGAGCGCCTGGAGCGCGACGGGGCGGGGCTCAACCTGACCTCACAGGTGCGCGACGGGATCGCGCGCCATTCCTCCCGCGCGCCCGTGCCGGAGACGCTGGAGGGCCGGATCGTGCGGGTGATCGACAGGGTTGCGTACATCAACCACGACATAGACGACGCTGTGCGGGCGGGGCTGCTGCGCGATGAGGAGCTGCCGAAGGAGCCGATAGCGGCGCTCGGATCGAGCGGCTCAGCGCGGATAGATGCGCTGGTGCACGACATGGTGGAGCAGTCCGAGCGCGCGGGCGACATCGTCCAGGGCCCGGATGCGGGACCGGCGATGAGCGCGCTGCGCGACTTCATGTTCGAGCGGGTGTATCTCGGGCCGGCGGTGCGCGCGGAGCACGCGAAGATCTCAGCGGTGCTGGAGCGGCTGTTCGAGCACTATGTGGAGCACCCGGAGCTGCTGCCGGAGAGCGCGGCGCAGGCGGGCGCGAGCGAGCAGCAGCAGCTGGCGGGGCGGGTCACGGACTATCTGGCGGGGATGACGGACAGGTACTGCATCAGGGCCTACACGGAGCTCCAGGTGCCACAGGCTTTCGCCCGCTAGCGTTGCCGGCGTGGCCCTCTACACAAGCGAGTCAAAGGACCGTGTGCGCGACGCGGTGGACTTCGTCGAGCTGGTCTCCGCCCGCACGGAGCTGCGCCGCGCCGGACCGGCTCGCTACGAGGGCCTGTGCCCGTTCCACGACGAGCGCACGCCGTCCTTCGGGATCGACCCGGCGCAGAAGGTGTACTACTGCTTCGGCTGCCAGGCCTCGGGAGACGTGTTCACGTTCGTGCAGGAGAGCGAGGGCGTTGACTTCAAGGGCGCGCTGGAGCTGCTGGCGGAACGGTATGGAGTGGAGCTTCAGCGCGAGGAGGAGGATCCGCGAGAGGCGGAGCGGCGCAAGCTCAGGGAGCGGCTGCTGGAGCTGCTGAACCGGACGACCAGCTACTACGAGCGCTACCTGTGGGACTCAGGCGAGGCGCTGCGCGCGCGGGAGTACCTCAGCGGCCGGGGGCTGGGGGAGGCGATCCTGAAGGAGTTCCGCGTGGGCTATGCGCCGAGCGCGTGGGACCGCGTGCTGCTGGCCTCGCGCAGGGGCGGATTCTCAGAGGCGGAGCTGTACGCCACGGGGCTGGCGCAGCGCTCGAAGGAGAACGGACGGCTCTACGACCGCTTCCGCTCGCGGATCATGTTCCCGCTGGCGGACATCCGCGGGCGGGTGCTGGGCTTCGGCGCGCGCGCCATGCGCGAGGACCAGCGGCCCAAGTACCTGAACACCTCCGACAACGACCTCTACCACAAGGGGCTGCACCTCTATGGGGCGGATCTGGCGCGCGCGCACGCCACGCGCGCGGGGGAGGTGATCCTGTGCGAGGGCTACACGGACGTGATCGCGCTGCATCAGGCGGGCATGCGCAACGCGGTGGGGCTGATGGGCACGGCGCTGACGGGCGATCAGGTGGGCGAGCTGGCGCGGATGGCGCAGACGGTGCTGCTGGCGCTGGACGCGGACAGCGCCGGGCAGGAGGCGATGCTGCGGGCGTCGAGCCTGGCGGCCAAGCGCAAGCTGGAGCTGCGCGTGGTGGCGCTGCCGGCGGGGACGGACCCGGCGGATCTGATCCAGCGCGAGGGCGCGGAGGCGATCAAGGCGGCGGTGGAGAAGTCGGTTGCGTTCGTGCGCTTCCGGGTCGAGCGGGTGCTGGCGGCGGGCGATGACTCGAGCCCCGAGGGGCGCGACCGCATCATTGAAGCGCTGCGTCCGGTGTTCGCCACGCTGGGGCCGAGCGCGATGCGCATGGAGCTCACCAGGATCGTCTCCGGGCGCCTGGCGCTGCCCGAGCGGATGGCGGAGACGCTCCTGGCCGCGGGCGCTGCGGGCGCGCAGCGATCAGCGGCGGGACAGCGTGTGGCGCCGGGTGCCGGGCAACCGAGCGCGGGCCGGGCGCCCGGCGGCGGGGAGATGACGCGCCGCGAGGACACCGAGCGGGCGTTCCTGGCGCTGTGCATAGCCTCCCCGCAGGAGGGGGCCCAGGCGCTGGCGGGACTGGACGTGGACGAGCACTTCTCGAGCGGGCTGCTCAGGCGTGCGGCCCGGCACCTGCGCGATGGCGATCTGC
>DAINPC010000211.1:0-4110 GCA_036743695.1 Solirubrobacteraceae bacterium
ACGCGGCATCGGCCGCGCCACCGCGGAGCTGCTCGTCGCGCAGGGCGCCCAGGTTCTGATCAACGACCTCGACGGCGACGTCGCCGAGCAGGCCTCCTCTGAGATCGCCGGTGAGACGGCCGTGTTCGCAGGCGACCTCACCAAGCCAGGCGCAGCCGATGAGCTCGTGGCTAAGGCGATCGACTCGTTCGGGAAGATCGACATCATCGTCAACAACGCCGGCTATACGCTCGACGCGCCGATCCACAAGATGTCCGACGAGCACTTCCAGGCGATGATCGACATCCACACAGTCGTGCCCTTCCGCGTGATCCGCGCAGCCGCTCCGCACCTGCGCGACCCCGCCAAGAAGGAGCGCGAGGAAGGCCTGGAGGTGTTCCGCAAGATCGTCAACGTGTCCTCCACCTCCGGCACGTTCGGAAACGCCGGGCAGGCCAACTACTCCGCCGGCAAGGCCGCCGTGGTCGGCCTGACCAAAACCGTGGCCAAGGAGTGGGGCCAGTTCAAGGTCAACGTCAACGCCGTGGCCTTCGGCTTCATCGACACGCGCCTCACCCAGGCCAAGGTCGATGAGAACACCATGGAGAAGGACGGCGAGAAGATCCAGCTGGGCATCCCCGAGCAGATGCGCCAGATGGCCTCCATGCTGATTCCGCTCGGCCGCCCGGCAACGCCCGAAGAGGCCGCCGGAGGAGTGTTCTTCCTGTGCTCGCCGTGGTCCAACTACGTGCACGGGCAGACCCTGCACATCACCGGCGGACTGTTCGGCGGGATGAGCGGCTGAGGCGAGCGGCTAGGCCTGTCCCGGGCCCCTGAGGTCCAGCAGGCAACCGGAGAAGTACGCGCCGGCGGGCGAGGCCAGGTAGGCGGTGAGCCCGGCCACCTCGCCGGCGCCCGTCGCCGCGCCGGGGGCGATCGTGACAGGCATGATGCCGTGGCGCGCCCACTCGATGGACAGCGTCCGCGCGAGGTTCTCGAGACCCGCGCGGGCCGCGTCCACGTGCGGGGCCCTCTCCGCTGCCTCCGCGCCCGGGGCGGGAGCCAGGTAGACGATCCGCCCACCGCGCCCGCCCGGCAGGAACGCCCTGTTGGCGACCGCGCGCGTGACGTTCCAGCTGGCCTCCAGGCACGCCACCAGCATCTCGCGCCCGCTCCCGGAGGCGCGGGCTATCGGGTCGTCCTGCTCCCCGCCCGCCCGCTGCGCCGTGGAGCTGAACAGGCCCGCAACGTCGAGCACCAGCATGTCGATGTGGCCAAGCTCATCGAGCGCTCGATCCACCGCCTCGTCCATCCCCGCTTCATCCACAGCGCCCGACCCCTCGACCGCCAGCGACAGCTCCGACACGCGAGCTCCCAGCTCGGCGCACGCCGCATGGACCGCGGCCGTCAGCCGGCCCCCCGCCTCGGCGCCGGCCGTCGCGGGGCCGGCGAGCACGATCGAGACCCCCCGCAGCAGGCCCGGGCGCAGCAGCTCGGATGGGTCGATCGTGGACATCGCCCGCGCACCCTAATGGGCGCGCGCCTCCAAGCGTCAGACGGCGCCCGGCGGCGCAGAGCCCGCCGAGGCGGCGCCGGGCGGCTCGACCGCCGGCCCGGAGGTCCCGCGCAGGTCGAAGTAGAGGACCGCCGAGGCCAGCGCGCCGAACGGCGCTGTCAGCACGCCGACCACCACCCGCACGACAATGCCCACGCCCGTGCCCGCCGAAGCCGCCGCCCCCTCGATCACGACCGAGAGCAGGCCGACCAGGACGAACAGCACGAACAGCACGCCGAACACCTGCCACCCGTTTCCCCTGACCAGCTCCCGGCTGCGTCCCAGCGCGCTCAGCCCGGGAGCGCGCTCGAGCACGATCACCGGGACGAACACCGACCAGATGGTGATGAGGATCAATCCCGGGACCACGATCGCGAACAGGCCGATCACGATCGCAATGCTCGCGACGAGCCCGACGAGGATCAGCTGGCCGAGCACCGGAGCCACCGCCCGCAGGAGCTGTCCGGGGCTCGAGTCGCGGCGGCCGTCCTGCACGTCGGCGACCAGCTCCACGACCATGCCCGTGAAGAGCATCCCCGCCACGATCACCAGGATCTCCGCCACCAGCAGCCCGAGCAGCGAACCGCTGGCGGCGAGCAGCGCCGCGACGATCCCCGCCACGACGAACACCGCCGCCGCGGCCGGCATCAGGACCGCAGCCTCCTCGACGTAGATCGACCACACACGGCGGATCACTCCGCCGACGTCAAGCCGCTGCTGCATCGTTCGCCTCCTCCTCGCGCCCGCTCGGCATGGAGGCGAACGTCAGGCGACGGTGGCGACTCCTCGACACGGCGCTCACGCGACCGCCGCGCCCTTGGACGCCCTGCGCGCCGCGCGGCGCTGCTCGCGCACCCGCCTGAGGACCTCCTTGCGGCCATGCTCCTCCAGGCCTGCGTACAGGCGGCGGATCTCCACCAGGACCTGATCGGCCACTGCCTGCTGCTGCTCGCGCGTCGGGTTCTCGATCAGCTCCCAGCGGAGGGCCTCGCCGTATTGGATGGTGACCTTGGGGAACTGCAGCCGCTTCCAGTTGCGGATGCGCGAGGAGCCGTGGATGGCGATCGGCACCACCGGCGCGCCGGTCTCCAGCGCCAGGCGCCCGATCCCGCGCTTGGCCTGCTCGGCCAGTTTGCCGGTGCGCGAACGTCCGCCCTCGCAGTACATGGTGATCGCGCCTTCGCGGGCGAGGATGGTCCTCGCCGTGATGAACGTCTCCTCGTCGCGCGCGCCGCGACGCACGGGGAACACGCCGCCGTGGGTGTAGATGAACTGCATCGGCCCTTTGAACAGCTGCGACTTGGCCATGAAGCGGACCTTGCGCCGGATGTAGCAGCCCATCAGGAAGTGGTCCATGAACGAGAAGTGGTTGGGCGCGAGGATCACCGCCCCCCGGCCCGGCACCTTCTCGGTGGAGATCGCGCGGGCGCGCAGGAGCGTGTACCCGTACAGCGATGTGAGCACCCGCACGAGCTCATATGCCGAGTCCGGTTCGCGCTCGCGCGAGCGCTTGTGGAAGCGGTCGAAGTGCTCCTTCGGCCGCGGGTCCGCGTAGACCTGCTCGCGCATCGGTGCCAGCTCGCTCATCTGAGCGCTCTACCTCCCACAGCCCACAAGGTTACGCGCCCGCCTGGCGATGATCCCCCCGATCATTGCCGCAAACGGTAATGGACGGGGTCAGGCGCGGCTCAACGGCGGCCCAGATAGGCCCGCACGAAGTCCACCAGCTGGCGCGCGCGATGGACGAACCCCGCGGCCGTGCGGCGGCTCGCACGGTGGGAGAGGTCTAGCTCGATCTCGAGGAGGCGATGCCCCGCGCGGACCGCGTCGATGGTCATCCCGATCTCCATGCCGAAACCGTGCGCGAACGGCAGCACGTCCTCGAGCGCCCGCTCGGCGAGCGCGCGCTGCCCGGAGATCGGCGCGCTCGTCTCGAGACCGCAGCGCCGGCGGATCGCCCAGCGCGCGAAGCCGAGCGCCAGTCCGAAGCCTCCGCCGAGGCGCCTGGCGAAGGCCGCCACCGCCACATCCGCCTCGCCGCGGGCAACCGCGTCCGCGAGCGGGCCCAGCTCGCTCGCCGAGTCCCCCAGGTCGCCGTCGCAGAGCACGAACACCGACGGGCCGTCGTAGTCGTGGGCCGCGGACTGGCGCGAGCGACGCAGCGCCTTCCGTGCGCCCGCCGTGACCGCCTCCCCCTTGCCGATCACGCGCTCGCTGCGCACGACCTCCGCGCCCGCGTCGCGGGCGATCTGGGCGGTGGCGTCGCTGGAGCCGTCGTCAGCCACCCACACGGGGGCCTCGGGGAAGGTGCGCGCCAGCGCGGCCAGCGTGGCGCCTATCCGGTCGGCCTCGTTGTACGCGGCCACCACCACGAAGATGCCCGCGCGCGTGGATCGGTCGGCGGCGCGATCTATTGTCCCCACCCAGTGGCGGCGAGCGGCGGATGGAGGATCACATGACTGATGTTGAGGCGCATATAACCGGCACCGTATGGAAAATCGAGTGTGCGGTCGGCGACACCATCGAGGAGGGCGACACGGTCGCGATCCTCGAGTCGATGAAGATGGAGATGCCCG
>DAINPC010000212.1:0-4108 GCA_036743695.1 Solirubrobacteraceae bacterium
TCGAGCTGGGCGGTCTCCTTGCGTAGGCGGTCACGCTCGGCATCCTCGAGGCGGCGCGAGACGCCAGTGCCTTCCCCGGTCGGCGCGTAGACCATGTAGCGGCCGGCGATCGTGAGCTCCATCGTCAGGCGGGCGCCCTTCGTCTTCAGCGGGTCCTTGACGACCTGGACGACGATCTCCTGGCCCGGCGAGAGCAGGTCGCTGATCTTGCGCCCGTTGCCGCTGCCGCGGCCGCGCTTGGGCGTCTCCACGCCCGGCAGCACGATCTCGTCGACGTGCAGAAATCCGTTCTTCTCCAGGCCGATGTCGACGAACGCGGCCTCGAGGCCGGGCAGGACGTTGTCGACCTTGCCCTTGTAGATGTTGCCGACGATCGAACGACCGCCGCGGCGCTCTATGTAGAGCTCAGCGACGCGATAGCCGGCCTCCGGGGCGCCGCTGCCGCGCTTGCGGCCGCGGCTGGAGGACGACCTTGAGGCGGCGGGCGTTCCGCTCGCCTCCAGAAGCGCCACGCGCGTCTCCGCGCGATCGACGCTGACAAGCACTTGCTTTTTCAATTTGATCCAGTCTCTCGATGTGGAAATGGGCCGAGCGCGTCGGTCGGTGCCGTGTTGATCGGCACCGGTCCATCGGGCGCCGCTGCCGGGCGCGCAGCCCGTCTGGGCTGCTGATGGTCTGGTGATGGTGCTCGGCGGACATTGGTGTCTAGTAGCGCAGTACGCGGCCCTTCAGCGAGGCTGATGCGCGCGCCTGCACGTAGATCGATTGCAGCAGGCCAACAGCCAGCAGGGTTGTGATGACCGATGAGCCGCCATAGCTCATCAGCGGAAGCGTGACGCCGGTAATGGGCATGATCCCGATTGTCATCCCTACGTTGACGAAGACCTGGAACATGAGCATAGCCGCTACACCGGCAGCGATCAGCGACCCGAACAGGTCCTTGGCCATCACGAGCACCCGCAGCGCGCGCCATATCAGCAGCGCGTAGAGCAGCAGCACCAGCCCGGCGCCGACGAAGCCGTACTCCTCGCCGACCGCCGCGAAGATGAAATCGGTGTGGCTCTCGGGAACGAACCCATTGGGAACCTGACTGGTGTTGGCGCCGCGCCCGGTCTTCTGCCCCGCGCCGATCGCGATCTTGGACTCCTGCTGTTGGTAGCCTTCCTTCTGCGGGTTGGACGACGGGTGCAGGAAGGCCGTCAGTCTCGCCACCTGATAGGGCTTGAGCACGTTGACGCCCGCGGCTGGCGCCGCCACGAGCACGAACGCGACCGCCACGACCACCAGCGCCGCAAGCCCGCCGAGGTGCCGCCAGGAGGCGCCCGCGACGAACAGCAGCACGTAGGCGACCACCATGTAGACCATGCCCGAGCCGAGGTCCGGCTGGGCGATCACGAACATCGCCGGCACCAGCGCGGCGATCATCACGCGGATCGTGGTATCGCGCTCGCGCAGCCGCCGGGAGCGCTCCACCACCAGCGCCGCCAGCGCGAGGATCAGCAGCACCTTGCCGAGCTCGGAGGCCTGGAATGAGAACAGCGGGAAGTTGATCGCCCGCGTCGAGCCGCGCGCGGCGTGCCCGAGACCGAGCACGGCCAGGATGCTGAAGATCAGCCCCCCGTAGATGACGTTTTTCAGCCGCCGCAGCCGCGCGTAGTCCAGGCGCGAGAGCGCCGCCATGAACGCGAAGCCGACGCCCAGGTAGATCGCCTGGCGGTCCACGTAGTAGCGCGGGTGGCCGGGGACGAGGTTCCTGGTGGCCGCGCCGAGGGTGACGATCGAGCAGATCCCGAGCCCGACGACCGCGAGCGTGAGCAGCGGATCGAACGGCAGGCGCAGCGTGCGCGGCGGCGCGACCGGCGCCTCATCGGGTGCCTTGATCGGGCTCAGCGGCATCCGCTCGCCTCGCTTCGGGACGGCGCCTGCCGAGCGGCGGCGGTGGGTGCGCTCTGTCGAGGCGAGCGGCTCACAGCGTCTTCGAGCTCCCGACCACGAACTTCTCCGGCTTGCCGAACCACTGGGAGGCCATCAGACGCGCGATCGGGGCGGCCGTTTCGGCGCCGAACCCGCCCTCCTCGACCGTCACGGCGATCACGATCGGCCGCTTGGGGTCGGCGATGTAGACCATGTACCAGGACTGGTCTTCCTTGCCGTAGCGTTCCGCGGTGCCCGTCTTGCCGTAGACCGGGTGCTGGGCCTGGTCCCAGCCAGCCCACACATCCGCGGAGGTGCCGCCCGTCTGGCTCGCCGCCTCGTGGATGCCTTCCATCACCAGGCTCAGATCCGCGAAGCTCAGGCGCACCCGCCGCCGCGGCGGGAAGGCGAGGCTCTGCACGAGGCCGCCGTTGGCTTCGTCGATCTCGCGGCCGAGGTGCGGCGTCACGACGGTGCCCACGCCCCCGTTGCGATAGGCGTTGGCGAGCGTCGAGTAGGCGACCGCCATCTGCAGCGGGTCCGTGAGCAGGTCGCCCTGCCCCACGGCCAGGTGCATGTTGTCGCCGACCGTCCACGGACGCACTTCGCTGACGATGCCGCACGAGGCGATATGGCGCTTGCGGCGGCAGCGGAGCTCTTCGCCGTTGTCTTCTTCACGCCACTTGGCGTCGGGGATGACGCCCGTGATCTCGCTCGGCAGGTCGATGCCCGTGGGCCTGCCTATGCCCAGTCGGCGGGCCATGTCCTGGATGACGGTGCCGTGCGAGTTGGCGCGCTCCCCCGCTTCGAAGAAGTAGGTGTCCGAGGAGACCTTCAGCGCTTCCACCAGCCCCACCGGGCCGAAGTCGGCGTGGCCGGCGTTGCAGAACTGCTCGATGTTGACCGAGATGCACTGTCCGGCGCCGAGTCCTTCGGAGGGCGAGATGATCCCCGCTTCAAGCGTGGCGAGCGCGGTTATCGGCTTGAAGGTCGAGCCCGTCGGGTAGGCGCCGTTGACGGCCCGGTCGGTGAGCGGGCCGCTGGAGGAGCCGCTGCCGACGAGCTCCTTGTATTCGCCCGGCGTCAGCGGTTTGGCGAAGCGGTTCGGGTTGAACGTCGGGTAGGAGCCGATCGCGAGCACTTCCCCGTTCATGGGATCGATCGCCGTGAAAGCGCCGGCAACCGCCGGTTTTCCGCTTGCGCGCGCGTTTTCGATGCCCTGCAGGAGCGCCTTTTCGCTCTCCTTCTGCAACCCCAGATCGAGTGTCAGCTTGAGGCTGTGCCCGGCCGTGGGCGCCTTTGGGGTCAGCGCCCTGGGGACGGGGGATCCGGCCGCGTTGACCTCCACGCGCTGTACGCCCGGGCGCCCGCGCAGGTACCTGTCGTAGTAGAACTCGAGGCCTTCCTGGCCCACCACCGTGCCCTGCTGCACGCCGCGGAACGCGGACAGCTTGAGCTCTTCGGGGGAGACCTGGTCGACGTGGCCGAGCACCTGGGCGGCCATCTCGCCATAGGGGTAGGCGCGGATCGACACCGGCTGCTGGACGACGCCGGGGAATTCGTCCTGGCGCTCGGCCAGCACGGTCAGGGGTCCGACGCCGGCGTCCGTCTTGACGGTGACGTTCGCGTAGGGCGTCGCGGTCATGCCCTGCACGACGCGTTCGTCGATCGTGCGCGCGCTGAGGCCGATCACGCCACCGAGACGGCGGAAGAGGCTGCGCGTCCGCACGGCCGAGCGCGGCAGCGGCGGAACCGCGACCTGGGGAACCTGCGCCTCCGCGCGCAGCCTGCGCAGTTCCAGGCGCTGCGCCGGCGTGCCGCGGGTGCGCTCGGCGGCGAGCGCGCTCTCCAGATGCTGGAGCTGCTGAGCCGCGCTGCGGTAGGCCGCTTCCGCCGGGGCGAGCCGGGCCTCGTAGGCGGCGACCTGCTGGGAGACCGCGGCGGAGAGCAGGCGCGGCACGATCTGCACCGCGTTGGTCGTGCGGCTGGTCACCATCGACTGGCCTTCGCGGTCGAGGATCTGCCCGCGGGGGGCCGCGATCGGCAGGTCGCGCACGCGGTTGGCGTCGGCCTGCTGGACGTACCGTTCGCCGGAGAGGACCTGCAGATACCAGAGGCGGAAGAAGATCACGCCGAACATCACCATCGCCACGCCGCCGATGATCGCCACGCGCAGCGCCAGCTGCGGCGAGAC
>DAINPC010000213.1:0-4089 GCA_036743695.1 Solirubrobacteraceae bacterium
GCCGGATCAGCTTGTGCGCGAGCGAGTCCCGCTCGTCGTCGGTGTCGGCCTTGAAGGCCAGCCCCAGCACGGCCACCTTGCGGTTCGCCAGGGAGCCCATGCGCCGCTTGGCGCCCTCGAGCAGGAACAGCGGCACCGACTCGTTCACGCGCGAGACCGCCAGCAGCATCCCGGGCGCCGCCGAGCGCTCCTCGGAGAAGGTGAAGTCCTTGCGCAGGCACGTCCCCGCGGTCAGGCCGGGCTGGGCGATGCCGCCCCGCGGGTAGTCGCGGTTGATCAGGTCGATGACCTCGAACACGTTGGCCGAGCAGCGCTCGCAGTCCATCATCAGCAGGTTGGGCAGCGCGAACTGGGTGTAGCGCAGGATGTTCGCCCAGATCTTCGCCAGCTCCGCCTGCACGGGCGTGGTCTGCACGATCGGCGCATGGAAGGCGCCGAACAGCTCCGCCACCACCTCGCCGGAGCGCTCGCCGACGCCGCCGATGATGCACGGCAGCGTGTCGATCTCCTCCAGGAAGCGCCCCGCGGCGATGCGCTCGGGGGCGTGCGCCACGAACACCTCCTCGCCCACCGCGAACCCGAGGTGCTTGGCCAGGTAGCCGGCCACGAACTCCGTGGTTCCCGGCGCCACGGTGGAGCGCAGGATCAGCGAGTGTCCGGGCGCGAGCACTCCCAGCAGCTCGTCCAGCGCGGAGCGAATGTCGCGCATGTCGATCTCGATGTGCGAGAACGAGGGGGTCCCGAGGGTGATCACGATCTGGCGGGCGCGGGCGGCGTCGAGGACGCGCTCGGAGAGCGACAGCCGACCGCTCCGGTGCACCCTGTCCAGCAGCTCCTGGGCGCCCGTCTCCACAAACGGCATGCGGCCGTCGCGCACCGCATCGAGGCGCGCGGGGTCGTTGTCGATGCCGACCACGCTCAGGCCCCGATCGGCGAATGACAGGGCCAGCGGCAAGCCGACGCGGCCGAGGCCGATGACGGCCACATCGGCGGTGCTCTGCGAGGCGTTCATCGAAGCCATGAGGTTAGCGGCGCGCCGGCGCCGCCTGCGCTGGAGCACACGAGCACGAGCGCCGGATCACGCGCGCGGGCCGCGGCGGTGGTGCGCATACTGGCGCAGGAAGGCAGCGAGGAACAGGGGGTTGTAGCGGGCGTAGCGCCGCCACAGCCGGCGCGGCTCGCGCGATAGGCGGTAGAGCCACTCCAGGCCGCTTCGCTGCATCCACGCGGGCGCCTGGGAGACCAGGCCGGCATGGAAGTCGAACGCGGCGCCGACCCCGACGAGCAGGGGCGCGGTGAGGCGGGGGCGCATCCTCAGCATCCACTTCTCCTGCTTGGGCTGTCCCGTGCCCACCCACACCACGGCGGCGCCCGAGGAGTCGATCCTTGCGATCACGTCCTCCTCCTCCGCGGCGCTGAGGGCCCGGAACGGCGGCGAGTACCCGCCCACGATCCGAATGCCGGGGAAGCGCTCGCGCAGGCGCCGCTCGAGCAGATCGAGCGCCTCCGGCGTGCGGCCGCCGTAGAGGTACATGGGGGTGCCGTCGCGGGCCGCGCGCGCGCAGAAGCGCGCCATCAGATCGGGGCCGTAGACGCGAGTGGCGCCGGGGTTGCCGAGCGCGCGCAGCGCCCACACCAGCGGTTGGCCGTCGGGCACGGCCAGCGTGGCGCCGAGCAGTGCGGCGCCCGCCTCGGGATCCTCGCGGGCGGACATAAGCAGGTTGACCGCCACGGCGCTCACGTACCCGCGCCCGTCGGCCGCAATCAGCGCCTGCATCCAGTCGATCACCTGCTCGTAGTCGGAGACCGCGAGCGGGACGCCCAGGACCTCGGCGACGGGTGGAGCTGGAGGCGCTGAGCCGGAGGGGGTGGAGGCGGGGCGCGTGGGGATTGCGTGAAGATACCCGCCCTCGTGAAGATCGACCCGGACTTCTGGATGCGGCGGCGGGTGCTCGTTACCGGTCACACGGGCTTCAAGGGCGCGTGGCTGTCGCTGTGGCTGCAGTCTCTCGGCGCCCACGTGGTCGGCCTGGCTCCCGATCGGGCGGCGCGAGAGTGCCTGTACGAGCTGGCGGGGGTAGGCACGCACCTGCAGTCCCACGCCGTGGACATCCGCGATGCGGACGGGGTGCGCGACGTGCTCGCCGGCGCCCGGTCGGAGATCGTGCTCCACCTGGCCGCGCAGCCGCTGGTCAGGCGCTCGCTGCGCGAGCCGGCGATGACCTATGCGGTCAACGTGATGGGCACCGTCAACGTGCTCGAGGCCGTGCGCCTGGCGGGCCAGGAGGTGAGGGCGGTGGTGGTGGTCAGCTCGGACAAGTGCTACGAGAACCGCGGCGAGCGCCCGCGGCGCTTCCGGGAGGGAGACCCGCTGGGCGGGGACGATCCATATTCGAGCTCGAAGGCCTGCGCCGAGCTGGTGGCGGCGGCCTACAGGCGGTCGTTCTTCTCGGCCGAGGGCTCGCCGCGGATCGGGACGGCGCGTGCGGGAAACGTGATCGGCGGCGGCGACTGGGGCGAGGACAGGCTGATCGCGGACAGCGTGCGCGCGGTCCAGACGGGCCGGCCGCTGCAGGTGCGCAACCCGGAGGCCGTGCGTCCGTGGCAGCACGTGCTCAACCCCCTGAGCGGCTACCTGGCGCTGGCGCAGGCGCTCCACGCGCAAGCCGGCGCGGCGCGCGCGTGGAACTTCGGCCCGCGCGCGGGCGATGCCAGAACGGTGAGCTGGATGGTGGAGCGGCTGGGCGAGCTGTGGGACGGCGCGCTGAGCTGGGAGCTGGACGAGCGGGCCAATCCGCCCGAGGCCGCTCATCTGGCGCTCGATTCCAGCCGCGCGGAGCGCGAGCTGGGATGGCGCCCGCCGTGGGATCTGGACGACGCGCTCGGGCTGGTGGTCGAGTGGCATCGAGCGCACCTGGAAGGCGAGGAGATGCGCGCCGTGAGCCTGGCCCAGATCGAGCGCTTCGAGCGGGCCGCCCGTCCGCTCGTCTAGCCGGCTGGAGACGATTCGCCGGCCCCGAGGGTCCACCATCGGTCGCGCCGAGCGGGCAAATGGATGCGACTGAACGGCAGAATTCGCCGGACTGGCAGGATCCGTAAGCTCTCGCCGCAGTGAGCCCCCTGAGCCTCCGCCGCTACCGCGCCGAACGCCTGCTCCGGCACGAGTTCGAGGCGTTGCAGGGGCGGGTGCTCGCAGCGGCTGCTCGTCGCCTGCGGGCGAGCGGCGTGCGCCTGGACGGGTGCGATCTGGAGGCGTGCTACGCCGCGGCCTGGCAGGGCCTCTACATGGCGGTGCTCGACGGCCAGGAGATCGCAAGCCCGGCCGGATGGCTCGTGCTGGTGACCTTCCGTCGCGGCATCGAGGAGCACCGGGCGCGTGTACGCGCCGATCGCAGCGTCGAGCGCGTCGCGGCCGGCGGGCGCCTGCCCGGGCCCACGGCCGCCGCTCCCGAGCAGGCGCCGGCACTGGAGCGAGACCTCGCCGCGGAGCTTGACGACCGCGCGCGCCTGCGCCAGCTGTTCGAGGGCCTGCGCGGCCGGCTCAGCGAGCGCGAGCGGGAAGCCGCCGTGCTCTGCTACCTGCAGGGACTCTCCCGTGCGCAGGCCGCCGCGCGGATGGGCGTCAGCGAGGCAAGGATGCGCAAGCTGATGGAGGGTCGCGGACCCGAGCGCCCGGGCGTGGCCGGCAAGGTCGGCGCGCTGGTCCAGACCATCCGCGACGGTGGCTGGTGCGAGGAGCAGGGCTCGCTGATGCGCGGCCTCGCCTTCGGCATCCTCGACCCCGATGGCGAGCGTTATCGCCTGGCGCTCATGCACCGCGGCGAATGCCCCGCCTGTCGCGCCTACGTCCTCTCGCTGCGCGGCCTGGCAGTGGCCCTGCCGCCGGTGCTGCTGCCGTGGAGTCTCGGTGCTGGTGCGCTCGCGCGCGTTGGCGAAGGCGCGCACGCGGCCGCCGCGGCCGCCGGGCGCGCCGCGGCCGCCGGCGCCGGTGGGGGCTCGGCCGGTGGCGCCGGTGCCGGAGCCGGTGCGCAGCTCGGCCCGGGGATCGGCGGCACGCTGTCAGCCTCCGGCGCCGCGGGCGGCGCGGCC
>DAINPC010000214.1:0-4081 GCA_036743695.1 Solirubrobacteraceae bacterium
CGCGGTGCTGGTGCTCTATCTCGCGCTGCTCGGCACGATGGCCACGAGCCTCGCGCTCGGTGTGCCCTTGCTCGTGCGCGAAGTACAGCGACTCGCCCGCGACGCACCACGCGCGATCGAGACGGCGCGATCCGGCGGGAGCGGCCCGCGCGGAGGGAGCCGGACCAGTCGGGAACGTCCGCGCCCGCGCCAGCAGCGCGCTGTCTATTTCGCCACGCAAGTCCGAGCGCACCGCCACGTACAGGCCGATCGCCGCTGCGATCACCGCGAGCGCCACCGAAAGGCTCGCGACCGCCGCGATGCGAGAGCGCAGCGTCAAAGCGCCCGCTCTCCGCTCACGGCTCGCGCAGCGCGTAGCCCACGCCGCGAACCGTGTGGATCAGGTCACCCGCGCCGGCCGCCTCGAGCTTGCGGCGCAGATACCCCACGTACACGCGCAGCGCGTTGGAGGCGGGACCGAAGTCATAGCCCCACACGCGGTCGTAGATCAGGCTGTGCGAGAGCACCTGGCGCGGGTTGAGCATCAGCACCTCCAGCAACTGGTACTCCGTACGCGTCAGCTCGACGAACGTCTCCCCCACCTGCGCGCCGTGGCGCGCCGGGTCGAGCTTCAGCTCGCCGAAGGACAGCGCGCCCACGTCCGCCTCCGGGTTCGCCCGGCGCAGCAGCGCCCGCAGCCGCGCCTTCAGCTCGCCCACGTCGAACGGCTTGAGCATGTAGTCGTCCGCGCCCACGTCCAGGCCGTCGATGCGGTCTGCCACCTCGTCCCTGGCCGTGAGGATCAGGATCGGCACGCGGCTGCCCAGGCGCCGCACGCGGCGGCAGACCTCGAGCCCGTCGATGCCCGGCAGGCCGACGTCGAGCACCACCGCGTCCGGGACCGCGTGCACGATCCGCTCCAGCGCCTGCTTGCCGTCCTCGGCCAGCTGGACCTCGTATCCGGCCAGCGCCAGGGCGCGGCGCAGAGCTTCCCGCACGGCACGGTCATCGTCAACGACCAGGATCCTCACGGGCTGGATTGTTACGCGCTCGCGCTGGCCAGCTGTGCGGCACGACCCTGGCAGTCAAACAGCGCGGCCGTGCCCCTGGAGGCCGTGCCCGTGGAGGTGGTGCTCGTGGAGGGCAGGGTCACTTTCGTGCAGGCCTGGGCGACCGCGCTCATGGCCGTCTTCGAGCCCGTGCGCGTGTCGCCGGGCAGGCGGCCACCACCGTTCCGTCCACCCTGTTCGCCCACCACCCAGCGGATCTTGCCGGCGCTCACCGCCTGCGCCAGCCACGCCGCGCTCACGTCGCTCTCGCGCCCGGAGAAGCCGCCGATCCCAGCTACGTTGGCGTCTTTCCGGATGATCGCAGCGGCCGCGCTCGACTGGCTGGATACCGCGATCGTGCCGCCGCCGTGCCTGGCCACGTAGGAGAGGACGCTGCTCAGCGACTCGTCACCGCGGAACGCTCCGCCACCTCCCGGCCCGCCGCCGAGGCCCGCGCCGCCGCCCGGAGGCCCGGAGAACCCGCCGGCGCCCGGGCCGAACAGCTGAGGCGCCGCGCCCGAGGCGCTCGCACGCGGCCGGCCGCCTGCGCCGCCGAAGCCACCAGCGCCGCCGAAGCCGCCGGGGCCGCCGCCGCTCTCCGCCGAAGCCGGCCCGCCCGAGGGGAAGGTTCCGCTGGTGGGGTACCCGACCGTGTCAAACGCCCACACGGACGGGGCCAGCAGCAGCGCCACCAGCACCGCACCCAGGGCCGCCATGCGCACGGGGCGCGTGTTGAAGGCGAGCAGCGCGAGCACCGCCAGCGCGCCGACCACGATCAGCACGGGCGGCAGCCAGGTGAGCTGTCCGGGGTAGTTGGCGCGGATGAGGAGCTCCGCTGCCACACCCGCGAGCACCGCCATGGGGGCCAAGATCCGGGTGCTCGGCCCGCCGTCCATCAGCTGGGCCGCGCCCGCGCCCACGATCGCCGCGGCAAACGGGGCCAGCAGCGAGACGTAGTAGGGGTGGAAGATGCCGCTGGCGGCGCTGAACAGGACCGCCGTCGTCAGGAGCGCGCCGCCGACCGCCAGCAGCCAGCCCGTGCGCGCATCCGAGCGGCGCAGTCGGCTGGCCGCGAGGATGCCCAGCCCGCTGAGGAGCGCGAATCCCAACAGCCATCCGGCCTGGCCGCCGAGCGCTGAGTTGAACAGGCGCAGCGGCCCGGTGGCGCCGCCGAACACGCTGGCGCCCGCGCCGCCGCCCGGGCCTCCCGTCTGCCCGTCCACGCGGCCGAGGCCGTTGTATTCGAGCATCAACGAGAAGATGCTGTTGTCGCTCGTGCCGGACACCCACGGGCGATCCGCCGCCGGGGTCAGCGCGACCAGCGCCGGCCAGGCGCCGCCGATGAGCACCATCGCGCCGCCGCCAGCCAGCAGCTGGCGCAGAGCGTGCCGGCGCCCGCGTCCGGCGGGGGACGTCCACAGCCAGGCCGCGGCTATCCCCGGGGCGACCGTCAGCGCCACGCCCATCTTCGTCTCAAAGCCCAGGCCCACGCACACACCGGCGGCCACCAGCCAGCGGGTGCGCCCGTGCTCCAGGGCGCGCACCACGCACCACAGCGCTGCCACGCTGCACAGCGCCAGCAGCGCATCAGGATTGTTGTGGCGGGAGATCGCGACCGTGATCGGGGTCAGCGCCAGCGCCAGCCCGGCGACCGCGCCGCCGATGCGCCCAAAGCGGCGGCGGACGAGGTCGTACACAAGCGCCACGCTCGCCACCCCCATCAACGCCTGCGGCACCAGCACGCTCAGCGAGTGGTAGCCGAAGATCCGCACCGACAGCGCCTGCACCCACAGCGCCAGCGGCGGCTTGTCAACCGTCATCACGCCGCTGGGATCCAGGGAGGCGAACAGGAAGTTGTGCCAGCTCGAGCTCATCGAGCGCACGGCCGCGCTGTAGTAGTCGTTAGCCCAGCCGTTGCGGCTGAGCGCCCACAGGTTCAGAGCGCCCGTCAGCGCCATCAGCGCCGCCAGCTCTGGACGGGGCGCCCCGAGAGCGAGGACCCGGGCCCGTGCCCGCGACGCCCACACGTTGCCAACAGGTGTGGCGAGGGGCGCCACCGGTGCTGTCGGTGATGCGGCCGAGCTCGTCTGCCATGAATAGCTCATGGAGGCAGCATCGAGGCCGGGTGTAGGAGGAGCGTGTGAGGAACTTCAAGGTTGTGTAAGGACGCTCAGTCGATCAGGCGCCTGCCCAGCTGGGAGATCGCGAGGCGCCACATCGCCAGCGCGAAGGCGATCAGCACGGCCGCGTGGCCGAGGTCGGCCGTGCCCAGCCCGCCGAGCGAGGCGTCGCGCACGAGCTGCACGCAGTGATACAGCGGGTTCACCTGCGCCACGGTGCGGATCCCAGCGGGCAGCGCGGAGATCGGGAAGAACGTGCCCGCCACCAGAAACAGCGGCGTGAGCACCGCGCTGGTTATGTAGTTGAAGTTGTCGATTGTCTTTGCCACCGCCGCCACCGTCACGCCGAAGGCCGCGAAGCCGAAGCCCGTGACGAACGCTATGAACGGCACCAGCAGCATCCCCACTTCCGGTTCCACGCCGAACGCGATCGCCACCAGCAGCGGCGCCAACCCATAGACCCCCGCGCGCAGCGAGATCCACAGCACCTCCGCCGTGATCAGCTCCTCCACGTCCACCGGCGCCGCCAGCATCGCGTCGTAGGTGCGCTGGAACTGCCAGCGGATGAACGTGTTGAACATCCCCGGAAAGGCCGAGGAGAACAGCACCGCCGTCGCCACCACCCCCGTGCCAACGTACTGCACGTACTTCAGGTGCCCCACGTGGGGGACCAGCGATCCGAAGCCCAGGCCGAAGGCCAGCAGGTAGATAGTGGGCTGCACGATCGAGGAGAACGTCGTGGCCTTCCAATAGCGCCCGAAGATCGCCACGTCGCGGCTCATCACGCCCGCCAGCGCAGCCGGTTCCAGGCGGCCGACGCGGCGCACACCAGGCGCGTCCGGCGCCGCGTCTCCGAACGGTGTCCTCGCCTGCGTCTGCGCGCTCATAGGGCAACCTGTGGTTGCTGGGTGGTGAGGTTGTTCTCGTTTTCTT
>DAINPC010000215.1:0-4077 GCA_036743695.1 Solirubrobacteraceae bacterium
CCACCTGAAAGCCCCGCCGCTCCGCCCAGCGCATCAGCATCCGCAGCACCATCTCAGCCCAGTCCTGGGCGTCAGTGCCGCCCGCGCCCGCGTTGACGCTCACCAGCGCGTCGCCCGAGTCATAGCGCCCCGAGAACAGCCGCTGCTCCTCCAGAGCCGCCAGACGCTCCTCCACCAAGGCGATCTGCTCGTCCACCTCGCCCTGCAGCGAGGCGTCCTCCGCTGCCATCTCCGCCAGCCCGTCCAGGTCCGCCACATCGGCGCTCAGCGCGGAGAAGCCCTCCAGGCGCCTGGACGCCCGCGCGTGCTCCGAGGACACCGCAGCAGCCCGGTCGGAGTCCTCCCAGAAGTCGGCCTCACCCATCTGCCCCTCGAGCGCCGCCACACGCTCGCCCAGCTCAGCCGGGTCAAAGATAGTCCGCGAGCAGCTTCATCTGCTCACGGATGGCAGCCAGGCGCTGAGGAGTCGACTCGCTTGGCGCGGCTGTGGCCATCCCCCCACGCTATCAGCGCCGCGGGCTCCCGCTAGGCGCCGTGGCACTTCTTGAACTTCTTGCCCGACCCGCACCAGCAGGGATCGTTGCGCCCGATCTGCTGCTCGTCGGCAACCACGCGCTGCTCGACCACTGGAAGCGCTTCCAGCTCCGAGCCATCCTCCGCGTAGGCCGCTCCCCCGGCTCCCGCGGCGGCGGCTGCCGCCGCGAGCGCGCCCGCGCCGGCGGCGCTGTGGCCACCCGAGTAGGACACGCGCCCGGCTCGCGTGGAGCTGCCCGCGGCCGCGAACGAAGGTGCTTCGGCGCCGCCCCCGTTCTGGCCCTCGACGTTCACCTGGACGTTGAAGATCATCCGCGCGTAGTCCGTCCACACGCTGTTCATGAGGTCGCCGAAGAGGGTGAATGCCTCGTTCTTGTAGGCGACCAGCGGGTCGATCTGGGCGAAGCCGCGGAGGTGGATGCCCTCGCGCAGGTAGTCCATGTCGAACAGGTGCTCGCGCCAGCGTTCGTCGATGATCTGCAGCAGCAGGAAGCGCTCCAGCGCGCCCATCAGCTCCTCGCCGAGCGCCTGCTGGCGGGCCTCGTAGCGCTCCATGGCCATGTCAACGATGCGTTCGCTCAGCGAGTTGCGATCGCTCGTCTCGCGGTCGAGGTCCTCGCTTCCAAGCTCGAGCGGAAAGAACTGGCCGAGCGCCGTGAACAGGCCGTCCAGGTCCCAGTCCTCCATGAAGTCTCCGGGCGTGTACTGGTCGATCGTGCGCTCGATCACCTTGACGACCTCTTCGCGCGCCTCCTCGCCGATGCTCTTGCCCTCCAGCACCTCGTCGCGGTAGGCGTAGATCACGCGGCGCTGCTCGTTCATCACGTCGTCGTACTCGAGCACGCGTTTGCGGATCAGGAAGTTCTGCTCCTCGACCTTCTTCTGGGCTTTCTCGATCTGTTTGGAGAGCATGCCCGCCTCGATCGGTTCCTCGTTGCCCTCCTCGTCCACGCCGCCGAGGCGGTCGAGGATCTTGTAGATGCGATCGCCCGCGAACAGGCGCACGAGGTCGTCCTCGGCCGACAGGAAGAAGCGCGACTCGCCCGGGTCCCCCTGGCGCCCGGAGCGCCCGCGCAGCTGGTTGTCGATCCGCCTGGACTCGTGGCGCTCGGTGCCGCAGATGAACAGTCCGCCCGCGGCCATCACCTGCTGGCGGCTCTGCTCGAGCTTGCGCTCGACCTCCGGCAGGACGGCCTGCAGGCGCCGCTCGTACTCCTCCGCGTCGCTCGGGTCCACGCCGTCCCTGGCCAGCTGCTGGCGCGCGAGGTGTTCGGGGTTGCCGCCGAGCTTGATGTCCACGCCGCGCCCGGCCATGTTGGTGGCGATGGTGACCGCACCCGGCTGGCCCGCCTCGGCGACGATGTCCGCCTCGCGCGCAGCGTGCTCGGGCTTGGCGTTGAGGACCGTGTGCTTGATCCCGCGCTTGGTCAACTGCTCGGAGAGCAGCTCTGAGACCTCAACCGAGATCGTTCCCACCAGCACCGGCTGGCCGTTCTCGTGGCGGGCGGCGATCTCTTTGGCGACCGCTGCCCACTTGCCGTCCTTGGTCTTGTAGACCTGATCGTTGCGGTCCTCGCGCACCATCTCCATGTTGGTGGGGATCTGCACCACGGGCAGCTTGTAGATCTTCATGAACTCCGTCGCCTCGGTCAGCGCCGTGCCGGTCATGCCCGCGAGCTTGTCGTAGAGGCGGAAGTAGTTCTGGTAGGTGATCGTGGCCAGCGTCTGGTTCTCCTCCTGAATCGCAACCCGCTCCTTGGCCTCGACCGCCTGGTGCAGGCCCTCCGACCAGCGCCGGCCGTCGAGGATGCGCCCGGTGAACTCGTCGATGATCTTCACCTCGCCGTCGAACACCGCGTAGTCCACGTCGCGTTTGTAGAGCGCCTCCGCGCGCAGCGACTGGATCAGGTGGTTGACCAGGTGCCCGTTCTCCGCGCGATACAGGTGGTCGATGCCCAGGAAGCGCTCTGCCTTGGCGACCCCCTGCTCGGTGATCGACACGGTCTTGTGCTTCTCGTCCACCTCGTAGTCGAAGTCGGCCATGAACTGCTTCTTGGTGCGCGGGTCCATGCCTTCTGGGGTCTTGCCCAGCACCATCTGCGGCGCCAGGCGAGCGAACTTCACGTACAGGTCGGCCGCCTGTTCGGGGGCGCCGGAGATGATCAGCGGCGTGCGCGCCTCGTCGATCAGGATGTTGTCCACCTCGTCCACGATCGCGAAGGGATGCCCGCGCTGGACCTTTTCGCTGAGGTCCTTGGCCATGTTGTCGCGCAGATAGTCAAAGCCGAACTCGGAGTTGGTGCCGTACACCACGTCGCAGGCGTAGGCGCGCTGCTTCTCCTCGTAGGGCTGCATGTTCTGCAGGACGCCCACCGTCACGCCGAGGGCCTCGTAGATGGGGCTCATCCATTCCGCGTCGCGGCGGGCCAGGTAGTCGTTGACCGTGACCAGGTGCACGCCCTTGCGCTCGGGGGGCTCCTCGGCGTCGCCCTCGGCGGCGGTGGCGCGCTCGCGCACGGCGAGCGAGTTGAGCACGACCGCCAGGGTCGCCGTGAGCGTCTTGCCCTCGCCTGTCTTCATCTCGGAGATCTGGCCCTCGTGCAGGGCCATGCCGCCGATCAGCTGCACGTCGAAGTGGCGCATCCCCATGGTCCGCTTGCCGGTCTCGCGCACGATCGCAAAGCACTCCGGCAGCAGCGCATCGAGCTGGGCGGCGGACCGGTCTCCGCCGCTGGCGCGCTCGCGCAGCGCGTCCATCCGCGCGCGCAGCTCCGCGTCGCTGTCGTGTTCGAGCTCAGCCTCGAACGCGTTGATCAGCGCGACGCGTTTCTGGTAGGCCTTGAACTTCTTCGCCTCGCCGACGTTCAGCGCGCGATCGAGCAGGGAGGGCATGCGCCAAGGATAGCTTCCGCCGCCTCCCGCGCGGCCCGCAACGGGGCGCACCGATCACTTGAAGCTGGTCGTCGTGCTCCTGCCCCCGAGCGCGCAGTCCGCGAGCGTGACCTTCAGCGGGCCGTCGCTGGTGACGTTCAGGTGCGCCGCGCAGTCCGCCTTGGCCCGTGCCGCGTCGATGCTCACGTGCGAGACGTTGCTGGCGGTGATGTCCAGGGTGTCCAGAACCGGCGCCCGGGGCGCGGCGCCCCACGTCTTGCTCTGGCTGGTGTATGGGATCGCGGGGATCTGACCGCCGGTGAGCACTCCGGCCCCGTGCTGTGTTTCCGACGGTGTCGGGTCGCCCGTGCCGAAGCCCTCCGAGCGCACGTCGATCCGGCCCAGTGGCGCGGAGGCGCTCTGTTCGCGCAGCGAGATCTTGTAGAGCCAGTAGGCGTGCCCGGCGGCGGTTCCGTCGGCCGGGAAGTCCATGGTGGGGTTGAAAGGCGCTCACCTGCTCGAGCACGCGCCGCGAGCGGCAAACACCGCCATGCGGATCCGCCGCCTCCACGAAGACGGCGGATCGCTGCTGCTGTGCTGCCGGCCAGCTAGAGCGAGGGCTGTGAGGCGCTGCGCATCGCAAGCGCGGCTCTCTGCGCCGCCGCGGCGTGC
>DAINPC010000216.1:0-4075 GCA_036743695.1 Solirubrobacteraceae bacterium
GCGAAGGTGGTCTCGTCGGGGGCGATCATGCCGGCGCGCCCGCCGCCCTCGATCGTCATGTTGCAGACCGTCATGCGCCCCTCCATCGAGAGGGCCTGGATGGCGGGGCCGGCGTACTCGACGACGTGGCCGGTCATGCCGCCGACGCCGAGCTGGCCGAGCGTGGCGAGGATCAGGTCCTTGGCGGTGACGCCGAAGCCGAGCGCGCCCTCGTAGCGCACGCGCATCGAGCGGGGCTTGTTCTGCACCATGCACTGGGTCGCCAGCACGTGCTCGACCTCGCTGGTACCGATACCGAAGGCCAACGCGCCGAAGGCGCCGTGGGTGGAGGTGTGCGAGTCGCCGCAGACGATCGTCATGCCGGGCTGGGTGACGCCGAGCTCTGGGCCGATCACGTGCACGATGCCCTGGCGCGGGGAGCCGAGCGAGTAGATGGGCACGCCGAGCTCCTCGCAGTTGCGCTCGAGCGTTTCAACCTGCACGCGCGAGAGCTCGTCCTTGATGCGCGCGGCCGTCGGCGTGCCGTCCGTCGGCGTGTTGTGGTCGGCTGTGGCCAGCGTGCGGTCGGGGCGGCGCACTCTGCGTCCTGCCAGGCGCAGCCCGTCGAAGGCCTGCGGGCTGGTGACCTCGTGGACGAGGTGCAGGTCGATGTACAGCAGGCCGGGAGCGACCTCGTGGGCCTCCCAGATCTTGTCAAACAGAGTCTTTGACATAGCTCTCCTAACTGCGTCTCAGGCCGGCGGAGACGACGGCCAGGAAGGCGGCGTCCGCGGCTGTTGGGTTCTCGAAGTGGTGCGGCAGATCGGCGTCGAAGGTCACGCAGTCGCCCTCGGTGAGCTCGTGGCGCTGCCCGTCGCAGACGAGCACCACCGAGCCGCGCTCGACCAGCGCCGTCTCGCGGCTGCCGGGCTCGTGCATCGGCGGGTCATCGGCCGCGCCGGTGGCGCCCCCCGGGGCGAGCGTGTGGCGGGAGAGCTCGGCTCGCTGGCCGGGCTGAGCGGAGGTGAGCACCTCGAAGCCGTGCCCGCGCCGCTTGTTGCCGCCATGCTGGCGCTGGCCGGCCCGGACGACCGTGACGGCGCCGCTCTCGTCGAGGCGCAGCAGCTGTGAGAGCCGCAGCTCGAGGCCGGAGGCGATGCGCGCGGCGACTGTCAGCGTGGGGCTCGTCTCGCCCCGCTCTACCTGGGAGAGCATCGGCGCGCTGACGCCGCTGCGCTCGGAGAGGTCGCGCAGCGAGAGCCCTGCCGCCTCGCGCAGAGCCTTCACGCGCGCCCCGATCACGGCCGAGGAGAGCGCCGCGTAGCCGTCGTTCTGACCCTCCGGCGTCTTTGTGGCTACCGTCATACGAGCGTATGTTATCACGGACACACGTTGCGCGAGCGTCCGCGCCCGCCGCCCACTGCGCAGGCACGGACGACCATCGGAGGATCAGGGAGTGGCCCCCTCCGGCAACCCCACCGCCTGATCCGCCCGCGAGCGCGCCACGGCCACGGACAGCGCCCGCACGTATGCCCGTGCGGCCGCGTCGATGATGTCCGTGGAGACGCCCTGCCCGGCGCCGGTGAAGCCGCCGACCTCGACCACTATTGAGACCTCGCCCAGGGCGTCCTGGCCCTCGGTCACGGCGCCGATGGTGAACTCGCTGAGCTTGGCGGCCATGCCCGTGGCGGCGTTGATCGCCTGGAAGACCGCATCGATCGGCCCGTCGCCGGTGAAGGTGCCGGTGGCCGAGCTGCCGTCGGGCAGCGTGATAGAGACCTTCGCGTGCGGGGGGCGCAGCGAGGACGCCTCGACCTCGAACCACTCCAGCGCGAAGCCTGAGATCTCCTCGCGCAGCTCGTCCGTGACCAGCGCCTCCAGGTCCATGGCCGTGACCTGCTTCTTGCGGTCGGCGATCTCCTTGAAGCGCTTGAACGCCGTGTTCAGCGCCTGGCCGTCCAGCTCGAAGCCCATCTCCTCCAGCGCTTTGCTCAGCGCGTGGCGGCCGGAGTGCTTGCCCAGCACGATCGAGTTGCTGCGCAGCCCCACGGTGGTCGCGTCCATGATCTCGTAGGTGGTGCGCTCCTTCAGCACGCCGTCCTGGTGGATGCCGGCCTCGTGCGCGAACGCGTTGCGGCCGACGATCGCCTTGTTCGGCTGCACCTGGTAGCCCGTCAGCCGTGAGACCAGGCGGCTCGTGCGCGCGATCTCGGTGGTCTCTATGCCCGTCCACAGCCCGAGGCTCGGCTCGCGGGTGTGCAGCAGCATGGCGATCTCCTCCAGCGAGGCGTTGCCGGCCCGCTCGCCGATGCCGTTGATCGCGCACTCGACCTGGCGGCAGCCCGCTTCCAGCCCGGCCAGCGAGTTGGCCACCGCCAGCCCCAGGTCGTCGTGGCAGTGCACCGAGACGACCACGTCGCGCAGCCCCGGCACGAGCCGGTAGAGCTCCTCGAACATCGCCATGTACTCGCGCGGCATCGTGTAGCCGACCGTGTCCGGCACGTTGATCGTGGTGGCGCCCTCGTCCAACGCGATCTGGATCACCTCGGCCATGTACTGCACGTCCGAGCGTGAGCCGTCCTCCGGCGAGAACTCTACGTCCTCTGTGCACTCGCGCGCCTGCGCGACCGCCGCGCGCACCTGGCCCTTGACGTCCTCGCGCGTGGTCTGCAGCTTGCGCTCGATGTGGATGTCGCTGGTGGCGATGAACGTGTGGATGCGCGGGCGCTGCGAATCCTTGACCGCGTTCCACGCCGCCTCGATGTCCTGCTTGCTCGTGCGCGCAAGCCCGCAGATCACCGGGCCTTCCACCTCCCGCGAGATCGCCTGCACCGACTCGAAGTCCCCAGGCGAGGTGATCGGGAAGCCCGCCTCGATCACGTCCACGCCCAACCGCGCCAGCTGATGGGCGATCTCGAGCTTTTCCTGCCTGTTCAACGAGATCCCCGGCGACTGCTCGCCGTCGCGCAGGGTCGTGTCGAAGATCAGGACGCGGTTGGCCGCGTCGCGTGTGGCCCCGTCGCGGCCCGCCGCCGCGCGATCGCCGCCGTTCGATCCGCCTGTGGTGCTCATGTCGCTCGTGCTCCTTCTCTGTCTCGCTTGCTGGCCGATCTCCGATCGGTCCTCTCTGCTGGGTATGCGGCTACGCGGCCGCCACGCGCTATTCCCCCCGAGGGGGGAGCAGGAGAAGCGAGAGAAGCGAGTTGCGAAACGACATCCGAGATCCAGCGTAGCACCAGCGCCGGGCCAGCGCGAGCGGCGATTCAGGGTGTCAGCACGACCTTGCCCACGTTGCGCCGCTCGGTGATCATGCTCTGCGCCGCACCCGCTTCCTCGAAGCTGAAGGCGCCCGCCACCACCGGTTTGACGGTGCCGTCGTCGAGCATCGCCTGAAGCGGCGCGATCCACGGCTCGAGCGTCCGACGGTCCTTCCACAGGCTCAGCATGTTCAGACCGATCACGGCCTTGGATTCGGACATCTGCTTGATCAAGTTGAAGCGCGGCATCCGCGCGACGGCCCGCAGGGCGGTGACGACGTTCTTGCGCTCGCCGGACACGACCGAGGATGCGCCGAACGCGACGAGACGGCCGCCGGGGCGTAGCAGCGAGTAGCTGAGACGGAAGCTCTTGCCGCCGATGGCGTCGAGGATGACGTCGAACTTGGGCAGGCCGCGCTCCCAGCCGGGCTTGGTGTAGTCGAGCGCGTGGTCGACGCCGAGCTCGACGATGCGGGTGTGCTTGCCGGCCGAGGCCGTGCCGTAGACCTCGGCGCCGCTGCGCTTGGCGATCTGCGTGGCGGCGATGCCGACGCCGCCGCCGGCGGAGTGCACGAGCACCCGCTCGCCCGGCTGCAGGCTGCCGTAGCCGATCAGGCCGGCCCACGCCGTGGCATAGTTGACGGGGATGGCGGCGCCCTGCTCGAACGTCAGCTGCTCCGGCAGCGCGACGACGTCGCAGGCCGGCACGACGACCTGAGAGGCGTAGCCGCCGAACTGGGTACCGGCGAAGACCCGCTGACCGGGGCTGAGGGCCTCGACGCCCTCCCCCAGCTCGAGGATCGTGCCGGCGACCTCGTAGCCGACGACGCACGGCGTCT
>DAINPC010000217.1:0-4054 GCA_036743695.1 Solirubrobacteraceae bacterium
CCCGGCGCGGGATACCCGGTGAAGGGAGTGCGGGGGCGCCGCGTGGACCCAAGCCTGCGGCGGGCGGGCCCTAGCCGGGCTCGCGTGCGCTCGCGTGCGAGGCGATCTCGAGCAGCTCGCTGACCGCGTGGTCCACCTGCAGGGTCGTGTGGTCGAGCTTGAAGCGCTCGTGCAGCAACGCCTCCATCGACCGGCGCGCGGCGTGGCAGTCGCGCTCCGCGGCCACCAGCACATGGGCGGAGAGCGCGGGGAAGCCGCTGGTGACCTCCCACACGTGCAGATCGTGGACCTCGACCACCCCCTCCTGGGCGACGAGCGCGGAGCCGATCGCCCGCGGATCCAGCCCTTCCGGTGCCGCCTCCAGGAACACGCGCCCGGATGCCTTCACCAGCGAGGCGCCCGAGCGGGCCATCAGCGCGGCGATCAGCAGCGACACGAGCGGGTCGGCGCGCTGGAAGCCGGTCGTCAGGATCACGCCCGCGGCGATGGCCGTGCCGATGAACGCGTACAGGTCGGTGAGGATGTGCTGGAAGCTGCCCTCGACGTTGAGGCTGGTGCGGTTGGCCTTCGACAGCGTCCAGATCGCCGCCAGGTTGACCACCACGCCCGCCAGCGCCACCGCCAGGATCAGCCCGCCGCGCACGTGCGGCGGGTCGAACAGCCGGCGCACCGCCTCATAGGCGATCAGCGTGGCCAGGATCAGCAGCGTGACGCCGTTGGCCTGAGCCGAGAGGATCTCCACGCGCTTGAACCCGAACGTCATCGCCCCGCGCGCAGGGCGCGCGGCGAGGCGCAGCGCCAGCAGCGAGAAGCCGATGGCGCCTGCGTCGGCCAACATGTGCCCGGCGTCTGAGAGCAGCGCCAGCGAGTGGGAGATCACGCCAACGCCCACCTCGAGAGCCATGAAGGCAAGGATCAGGGCAAGCGCGATCGTCAGCCGGCCGCGGTCGGCGTCCGCTGCGATGGGGTGGGCGTGCCCTGCGTGATCGTGAGCCACGAGCTCACCATACGCCCCGTCCGCGATCGGCTGGCCACCCTCGCCGGTGCGAGCCGTTCTAGGCTCCAGCGATGACGCGGGCCGACGAGATCGAGCAGGCGCACAGCCAGCGGCGCACGACGCTCGTCTCGATCGCGGTGGCGGGGGTGCTGGTGGCGATCAAGCTGGGCGTCGGCCTGGCAACCGGCAGCCTCGGTCTGATCTCCGCGGGCATCGAGTCAAGCGGCGACGTGATCGCGGCCGTGCTCACATTCTTCGCCGTTCGCCTGGGCGGGCGCCCGGCTGACCGCGGCCACCCCTACGGCCACCGCCGCGCCGAGAACCTGGGGGCGCTGGGCGAGGCCGCGATCCTGCTCGCGGGTGGCCTGCTGGTGAGCATCGAAGCGGTCGGCCACCTGATCGCCGCCAGCAGCCCTCCGCGCATCCACTGGTATCAGTTCGCCGTGATCGCGCTCGCGCTGATCCTCGACGTCAGCCGCACACGCGTCTCGCTGGTGGCGGCCCGGCGCTACGACAGCCCGGCGCTGCGCTCCAACGCGTTTCACTTCGCCGCCGACATGCTGGGCTCGCTGACGGTGCTCGCCGGACTGCTCGCCGTCAACGCCGGCTTCCGCCAGGGCGACGCGCTCGCGGCGCTGCTCGTGGCCGCGATCATCCTCGTGGCCGCCGTGCGGCTGATCGCCGAGAACGCCAACGTGCTGATGGACCGCGCCCCCGAACAGGCACGGTCGGCCGCCGAGCGGGCGATCGCGCAGCTCGGCGCCGACATCGAGCTGAGCCGCCTGCGGCTGCGCGAGTCCGCGGGGCGCTACTTCGCCGACGTGGTCGTCAACGTCCCGCCCGGCCAAGCGGTGGTCGAGGGGCACAGCGCGGCCGATCTGATCGAGGCGACCGTCGAGCGGGCGCTTCCCGGCAGCGACGTGGTCGTCCACGTGGAGCCCCGTCGCAGCGGCCTGGACCTGCGCGACCGAGTGCTGGCGATCGCATTGGCGGAGCCGCTGGTCAAGGAGGCGCACGACATCACCATCTTCGAGCACGACCGGGCGGCGAGCGTCTCGCTGCACCTGAAGTTCCCCCCCAATCTCGATCTGCGCGCCGCCCACGAGGTGGCCGAGCGCGTCGAGCAGGCGATCCGCGCACGGCCGGGCGTGGCCGAGGTGCAGACGCACCTGGAGCCGCTGGAGCGCCCGCTCGGCACCAGGCCGCCGGACGATCATGCGGATCTGCTGGCGACGCGCGAGACCGAGCGGCTCGTGCGCAAGCGCACCGGCAAGGATCCACGGCTGGTCAAGCTGCTCTCCACCGACACGGGGCGCGTCCTGTTTCTGACGCTTGACGTGGGCGCGCAGGAGTCGCTGACGGGCGCCCACCAGCTGGCTGGCGAACTGGAGGAGGAGCTGCGTCTGCGCCTGGACGGGATCGCCGAGGTGATCGTCCACACCGAGCCATAGCCGTCCCGGCGGGAAGGATCTCGCCTGAGCGGCATCTATCCACAGCGAGCACCGCAATCCAGAGACCAGGAGGTCACGGTGAGACACTCGCTCATGCTCGGCACGGCCGCGACCGCGCTTGCCCTGTTGGCAGGCTGTGGAAGCAGCAAGACCACCACCAGCAACTCGACGGGAGCCGCCGCCACGGCCCCGACAACGTCGGCGGCGGCCGCCACGGGAGGCTCACGCTACGGCAGCAGTGGCGCCTCGAGCAGCAGCGCGAGCACCGCGACCAACCTCGCCGCCGGCGGCATGGTCGTGACCACCAAGCACGGCAAGCTGGGAACGGTGCTGGCGGCCGGCCCCAAGAAGTTGACCGTCTACCTGTTCGAAGCGGACAAGGCGACAGCCTCGGCCTGCTCGGGCGCGTGCGCCAGCGCGTGGCCGCCGGTGACCACCGGCGCCGCACCGAGCGCCACGGGGAGCGCGCTCGCGGCGGACCTCGGCACGATCACGCGCTCGGATGGCACCAAGCAGGTCACCTACAAGGGCCACCCGCTCTACTTCTTCATCAAGGACAAGGACAACGGCGACGCCTACGGCCAGGGCGTGAAGTCCTTCGGCGCGGCCTGGTACACGCTCGCGCCCAGCGGCGCCAAGGTGGACAAATCATGAGGCTGGGCGCGTTCGCCGCGACGCTCGCGCTCGCAGCCTCGCTCGCCGCCGTCGCGCTGGCGGCGGGGAGCTCGATGAGCATCGGCTCGGCGCCCAACGCCAAGCTCGGCGAGCAGGTGCTCGTCAACCCCCAGGACAGGACGCTCTATGCGCTCAGCCCCGAGACCGCGGGCCATCTGCTGTGCAAGGCGCGGTGCTTGAGCTTCTGGCCCCCGCTGACGGTGCGCTCGCGCAGCGTCAAGCTGAAGGCCGGGACCGGCGTGCAGGGGCATCTCGGCCTCGTGCGCCGCCACAACGGGATGCTGCAGGTCACGCTCGCCGGACGGCCGCTCTACCGCTACGCCGGCGACCACGCGAAGGGCGATGCCAACGGCCAGGAAATCCACAGCTTCGGCGGGATCTGGCATGCGGTGACAGCGTCGACCACGCCGAGCACGACCACGCCAACCGCCCCGGGCGCTCCCAGCCCGCCCGCCTATCCCAGCCAGCCCGGCTACTGAGGACGGGAAGGATCCGCGGCAGACGGGGTCCTAACGGCCGATGACCCCAACCCCATGGAGGATCCCGCCCGTGAGCTCTCTACCAGCAGGTCGAGCAACGACGCGTTCCATCTCGAAGATCCTGGCGCCGGCGCTCGCGACGGGCCTACTGGTCCTGGCCGGCTGCGGCAGCTCCTCGACGAGCTCCAGCTCCTCGGCGAGCCCCGCGGCCACCTCGACGACGTCGAGCTCGGCGGCCACCTCGACCCCGGCCAGCCCTGGAGGCTCGGGAGCGAGCCTCAGTGTCGCCGCCGACTCGGAAGGGCAGCTTAAGTTCGACACGACCTCGCTCTCGGCCAAGGCCGGCGCGGTCTCGATCGACTTCACCAACATGTCCTCGCTCGGGCACAACATCACCGTGGAATCCTCGTCCGGCTCGGTGGTCGGATCGACGCCCACATTCCAGGGCGGCT
>DAINPC010000218.1:0-4040 GCA_036743695.1 Solirubrobacteraceae bacterium
AACAGCAGCACGAGGTTGGACTCCTCGAGGCCCCCGATCGGGGTGAATCCGAGCATGGAGGAGGCGTGGCCGTCCTGGAAGACGAGCACGAGCAGCCCGGCGCCGACGGCGACCGTCAGCAGGTTCATCGCCAGCGCCAGCAGCGGCAGCACGAGCGAGCCGGTCATCAGGAACAGGAAGCCGCCGGTCACGAGCGCGAGGATCACGAGCGCGAGCGGCAGGTGCGCGGCGATCGCCGTCTTCTGGTCGATGAACCGGGCCGTGGGGCCGCCGACGAGCAGCGTGGACGGGCCTGCGATCGTGCGCAGGCGCTTGACGAGCGCCTGGTTGGCCGGCGCGCCGTCGGTGCCGCGCGGCAGCATTTCGATCTCCCACGTGCCGCGGCCGAGGTAGCGCGGCGGGGCGACGCCAGCCTGGGCGCCGGCGCCGGCGCTGAGCGCCGCGCGGCGGGCGATCGCGGCGACGCTCTGGCCGCGCGCTTCGCCCGTCGTCGTTCCACCGGCGGTTGCGCGCACGACCATCGTGATCGTCTGGGAGCCGTCGACGGCGAAGTCGCGCGTGAGCGCTTCGGCGACCTGGCGGGATTCCGAGGACGCCGGCAGCACGTGCGCGTCCGCAGGCGCAAGCGCGAGGCGGAGCGACGGGGAGGCGACCGCGAGCAGCGCCGCGCCGGTCACGAGCGCGACGAGGCCGGGCCGACGCATCACGGCGCGCGCGAGCGAGAACCACGCGCCGTGCCCGCTGGCCTGCGCGGCGCGTGCGGCGCCCCGCTGCAGCCGCGCGGGCGCCAGCGCGTCCAGGCGCGGGCCGAGCGCGACGAGCACCGCCGGCAGCACGGTCAGCGAGACGGCGCCCGCGCAGAGCGCGACCAGTGCCCCGCCGATCCCCATCGAGTAGAGGAAGCGCAGCGGGAACACGAGCAGGCAGGAGAGCGCACCGGCGACCGTCACCGAGCTGTAGAGCACGGTGCGACCGGCCGTCTGCAGCGTGCGCGAGATCGCCGCCCGCCGCGCGGGGCGCGAGCAATCGCCGCCTGCCCGCGCCAGCTCCTCGCGGTAGCGCGCGACGACGAACAGGCTGTAGTCGATCCCCAGGCCGAGACCCATGCCCGTGACGAGGTTGACAGCGAAGATCGACAGCCCGAGAAACTGGTCGATCAGGCGCAGCAGCAGGAACGTGATGACGATCGCGAAGCCCCCCACGAGCAGCGGCAGCGCCGCTGCCACAAGGCCCCTGAATACCCAGAACGACAGCAGCAGGAGGATCGGGAAGGCGAACATCTCGGCGCGGCTCAGGTCGGAGGTGGTGCGTTTGTTGATTTCGCTGAAGGCGATGTCGTTGCCGCCCAGGCGCACGCCGCTGCCGGCCAGCTGCGGGCGTATGTGGTCCACCGCCGTGGCCGCCCGCGCGCGCGTCGCAAAGGCGGCGAGCACCACCGTCTGGCGTCCGTCGCGTGAGACCAGCTCGGGCAGGTGCGAGCCCGGATAGTCGAGCGCGCGCTGAAAGCCCGGCTGCGCGCTCAGCAGCGCCGCCACGCGCCGCGCACCGGCGGCCGCCGCGGGATCGCTGCGCGCGTCAGCCTTGCTCGGCACGAGCGCGGCGACGCCATAGTTGGCGGACTGTCCGGTCGCGCGTTCGATCGTCCGCAGGACCTGCTGGCTCTGGGCGGCGGGATCCTGGAAGTCAGACGATTCGCTCTTGAGGACCGATACGACGGGGACGCCAAGGATGGCTGCGAGGAGGAATGCCACACCCGCAAGGAGCAGCACGCGGCGGGCGCGGCGAGAAGCGAGATCAGACAGGCGCGCGATCACGGCGACCGGTGCTCCTTGGGGTCAGGTGCTCGATTGGCCCGCATATTAGTGACTGCTAACTAACCTGTCAAGCTCGGCTGCGACTAGCCTGCGGCTTCGCGCCAGACCTCGACCGAGACCTCGTCCACGCTGAGCGCTATCGGCGGCTCCGGCTTGGCGGCCTTCACCCAGATTCCCTCGAGCTCGTAGTCGGCCAGCAGGCGGTCGGCGATCGTGCTGCACAGGCGCTCCAACGTCTTGTGCGAGCGCTGCTGGGCGATCAACGCCACCAGCTGGCAGACCTCGGCGTAGTCGACCGTGTCCTCGATCGAGTCCGTGACCGTGGCGTCCGTCTCGCCGATGTCCAGGCGCAGGTCGAGCACCAGGCGCTGGCCGACCTCGCGCTCGGCCTCGCTGACACCGTGGTGGGTGTAGAGCGAGAGCCCGCTGATCTCGATGGTGACCGACTCGGCGGCCTCTTCGAGATCGCGTCCGTCGTCGTCATCTAGCTCGTCCGCGTCGTCCCCGCGCTGCTCGCCGTCCATCGCCCGCCCAACGTAGCAGCCGCCACGGCCAGCGCGTCGCGCACGGGAGCGACCTCGTGTACGCGAAACACGCGCGCGCCGCGCTCGTAGGCGAGCACGTTCGTCGCCAGCGTGCCGGCGAGCCGCTGCGAGACATCCACGGGCTCGCGGCGCGCCGCGGCACGGGCCAGGATGCGACCGATGAACGCCTTGCGCGAGGTGCCGATCACGATCGGCGGGCCCAGGTCGCACAGCTCGTCCAGGCGCAGGAGAAGCTCCAGGTTGTGGACGTCAGTCTTGCCGAACCCGATGCCCGGATCGAGCAGAATCCGCTGCTCGTGCACGCCACTGGCGACGGCGAGCTCGAGGCGCTCCTGGAGAAAGGCCTTGACCTCGTCAACCACGTCGTCGTAGCGGGGCTCCCGCTGCATCGTGCGCGGCTCGCCCAGCATGTGCATCAGGCAGCACTCCGCGCCGCTTCGCGCCACCACCTCCGCCATCCGCGGGTCGGCGCGCATGGCGCTGACGTCGTTGACCAGGGTGGCACCGGCCTGCAGCGCCGCCTCGGCCACGCCCGCCTTGGAGGTGTCTACCGAGATCCGCGCGCCGATCTCAGCCGCGGCCAGCCCCTCGATCACCGGCAGCACGCGTGCGAGCTCCTGCTGCTCGGAGACCGGCTCGGCGCCGGGCCGCGTCGATTCGCCCCCGATGTCCAGGATGTCCGCTCCCTCGGCGGCCAGCCTGCGGCCGTGCTCGATCGCGGCGCCGGCCTCCAGGAAGCGCCCACCGTCGGAGAACGAGTCCGGCGTCACGTTGACGATCCCCATCAGGCGGAAGCCGCCCGGAACCTCGGCGGTGGTGCTCAAGCGGCCAGACGGCCCTCGCGGATACGGGCCACGAGGTCCTTGGACTCTTCGCGGATCACGCGCCCGTCGTCCAGCTCGATCGCGGGAAACAGCTTCTGCCCCGTCAGGGCGATGTAGTCCTTGCGCCGCGAACGCGGGAACGCGGGATGACGGACGACCTGATAGTCGATGCCCTGCTCGTCCAGCGCCTTCTGGACCTGCCAGCACGGATGTGGGCCCTTTGCCCACATCGTCGAGCAGCGATGGATCTTGACGGCCACCTAGGCGGGCTCGGGGCGCTCTTGGTCGGTTGCTCGCAACTCGGCCGAGCCGCCCGCCAGCCCCGGACGGGGGATCGTGCGCGGCGCTTCGCGCTCGGCGCGGTCCACGGGCGAGGGCGGCGCGGGCAGCTCGGGCTTGGACTCCTCCTCGATCCCGAACACCTCCTCGTCGCTCTTGCCCGCCAGCAGCGCCAGGAACTCCTCCTTCTCGATCGTCTCACGCTTGACCAGTATCTCGGAGATGTTGGCGAGGTCGTGCTGGTGTTCGGTGAGGATGCTGGTGGCACGCTGATGGGCCGCCTCGATGATGCGGCGGACCTCGTCGTCGATCTCGCGTGCGATCTCGTCGGAGTAGTCGGGCTCGGTGGAGAACTCGCGGCCGAGGAACGGCTGGCCGTGGTCGTGGCCGAACACGCGCGGACCGAGCTTCTCGCTCATGCCGAAGCGCATCACCATCTGCTTGGCCGTGGCGGTGACCTTCTCGATGTCGTTGGAGGCGCCGGTGGTGATCTCGCCGAAGACGATCTCCTCGGCCGCGCGTCCGCCGAGGGTCATCGCCATCGTGTCCTCGAGCTCGGCGCGGGTGGTCAGGAAGCG
>DAINPC010000219.1:0-4017 GCA_036743695.1 Solirubrobacteraceae bacterium
CATGTGTTAAGCACGCCGCCAGCGTTCGTCCTGAGCCAGGATCAAACTCTCCGTGAAGAACTTCACGAAAAGCTGTCATGGAGTTGCCGGTCGCCACCGAGCGCAAAACGCTCAAGGACATCCCGGCGGCAGGGACCTATACACCGTGGTCCCAAACCATGACGGGGTACTTCTCTACTTGACTCTTTGCCGCCACCGGGCACGCTGGCCGATCTTCGATCGGTGCGCTCCCGTGACGGGTCGAACCTGGACGCACACCACGATCACGAAATAGATCGTAGATGCGCATGCTGTTGAGTTTTCAAAGACCGCCTAGCCTCACCGAAAGGGCTTCCTTCTGGAGGAGACCGATCCGACCCAGCGCCCAGGGGCACCCGCGGGCCGACCGGGGAGTATAGCGCGATGGCAGCCCCTGCGGCTACCCCGCGCGCAGGCGGCGGAAGCGGCGCCTGCCGACCTTCAGGACCTGGCCCTCCGCGCGCTCGCCCGCGACGTCGTGCTCGCCCGGAGCCAGCGGCTGCTGGCCCAGCGTGACGCCTCCCTGGTCTATCAGGCGGCGCGCCTCCGAGCGGGAGATCCCGAACTCCGTGGCGATCAGGCCCGGCAGGTGCAGCATGCCCTCGTCGCTCTCAAAGCGCGCCTCCTCGACCTGCTCGGGAGCCTCGCGCTGGACGTGCACGCGATCGAAATGCGCCTCGGCCGCCTGGGCGTCGGCCTCGGAGTGCAGCCACGCCACGAGCGCGCGCGCGAGCGCGCGCTTGGCATCTCTGGCGGAGCTCTCGCCCGCTGCGCCGCCGTCCGCCGCCTCGTGCCCGCCCGAGCGGGGGTCGAGCAGCAGACGGCGGTAGACCTCGATCGCCTCGTCCGGGATGTTCATCGTCTTGCCGTACATCTCCTGCGGCGCATCCGTGATCCCGATGTGGTTGCCGAGAGACTTGGACATCTTCCTGCGCCCGTCCGTGCCCACCAGGATCGGCATGGTCATGATCGCCTGCTCGGGCTGGCCGTAGGCGCGCTGGATGTCGCGGCCGAGCAGCAGGTTGAACTTCTGATCGGTCCCCCCCAGCTCCACGTCGGCCTGCACCGCCACCGAGTCATAGCCCTGCAGCAGCGGATAGAGCAGCTCGAGCATCGAGATCGGCTCGCGCGCCGAGAAGCGTTTGGCGAAGTCGTCGCGCTCGAGCATCTGCGCGGCGGTGGTCGTGCGCAGCAGGCCCAGCAGCTCGATCATGGGCATGTCCAGCCACTCGCTGTTGCGCCGCAGCTCCAGACGCGCGGGATCGGGGTCGAGGATCTTCAGCGCCTGCTCCTGGAAGCTCGCCGCGTTGGCGTCGATCTCCTCCGCGGAGAGCATCGGGCGCAGGCTGGACCGTCCCGAGGGGTCCCCCACGCGCGCTGTGTAGTCGCCGACTATCAGCACCACCCTGTGGCCCGCGTCCTGGAACTCGCGCAGCTTGCCCAGCACGACCGCGTGACCGAGGTGGATGTCGGGCGCCGTGGGGTCGATCCCGAGCTTCACCCGCAGCGGACGGCCCTCCGCGCGCGAGGTCCGGAGCTTGTCCGCCAGGGCCCCGTCGGGCAGGCAGTCCACGGCGTTGGCCGCCAGCCCGGCGGCGAGCCCGGCGGGGTCCTCGGCGGCCGCGTGGGTGGCGTTCGGCATGGGAGGCCAATGCTAGACTCTCGCCGTCCGGAGGGTCCCATCGCGTCGTGCCGTCCGGCGCGGCACGTGCCGCAGGATCGGATTCTCCCGGCACCCCGGAGGGCTCCTCTCTCCGCAGCCGCTGATGAGCGATGACGATCGCCCCGACATAACGCCCACCGCTCTGCGACCGGCCGATCAGAGATCGGCCAGCAAGCCGCGCCTGAAGAGGTTGCGCCTGGTGGCGATCCTGTCCTCCGTGCTGCTGCTCGGCGTGGTGTCGTTCGTGTTCGGGATCTTCGTCTCGATCGCCTCGGATCTGCCCTCGCTGACCCGGTTCTCCCAGCTCAAGGACGCAAAGAGCTCGGTCCTGCTGGACGACCTCGGGCACCCGATCGGCGTGCTCAGCCAGCAGAACCGGGTGATCGTGACGCCCGGGCAGATTCCCCAGATAGTCAAGGAGGCGGTGATCTCGATCGAGGACAAGCGCTTCGAGTCGAACGGCGGCATCGACATCCGCGGCATCGCGCGCGCCTTCATCGCCGACATCCGCCACAAAGGCAACATCCAGGGCGCCTCCACGATCGAGCAGCAGTTCATCAAGAACGCGCTCCAGGCCCAATCCCACCGCACGATCTTCGAGAAGCTCCGCGAGGCCGCGCTGGCCTACCAGCTCTCGCACAAGTGGTCAAAGGAGAAGATCATCACCGCCTACCTCAACACCATCTACTTCGGCAACGGCGCCTACGGGATCGAGGCGGCGGCGGAGACCTACTTCGGCCACGACGTCAACCACCTCGGCTGCGGCATGCCGGGCAAAGTCTTGTGCGTGCAGCAGCTGCAGCCGTGGGAGGCGGCGCTGCTGGCGGGGATCATCCAGTCGCCGAGCGCCTACGACCCGGCCAACCACCCGGCCGCGGCCAGGATCAGGCGCGACATCGTCCTGCGCCAGATGCTCGACCAGGGCTACGTGGAAAGGCCCGTGTATGAAGAAAGCGTCAAGCAGGCCATCCCCGCGCCCAAAGAGGTCCAGACGCCACACCAGCAGACGGTGGAAGGCGTGGAGGCCGGCTACTTCACCAGCTGGGTGCAGCAGCAGATCATCGAACGCTACGGCGCTCCGCGGGCGTTCGACGGGGGCCTGAAGATCAAGACCACGCTCGACCTGGAGCTCCAGCGCGCCGCCGAACAGGCCGTGGGCGCATACCTCGCCAACCCGGGCGGCCCGACGGCCTCGGTGGTGGCGATCGAAAACTCCACCGGCGAGGTGCGCGCGATGGTGGGCGGGCGCAACTACAACGAAAGCCCGTTCAACCTGGCCACCGAGGGAGAGCGCCAGCCCGGCTCCTCGTTCAAGGCGTTCGACCTGGCGGCCGCGCTGGAGGACGGGATCTCGCCCGGCTCGGTGTGGACGTCCAAGCAGAAGGAATTCATCGTCCCCGGCACCACCGGCAAGGAACGCTTCATCGTGCACAACGACGAAAACGCCTACTCGGGCTCCAACACGCTGACCGGCGCCACGGCCTTCTCGGACAACTCCATCTACGCCGAAGTGGGGCTGAAGGTCGGCACGCAGCGGATCGCCCTGCTGGCCCACAGGATGGGCATCACCACACCCCTGTCCACCAACCCGGCCATGACAATCGGCGGTCTCACCGTGGGCGTCACGCCGCTGGACATGGCCCACGCCTACGAGACGATCGCGCATGGCGGCAGACGCGTCAGCGGCACGATGGCCGAAGCGGGCGACCCGGTGGGCATCCAGGAAGTCGAATCGCCCGGACGCCCGCTGCCGGACGGTGCGCGCCTCGACGTCAACTACGTCCGGACCCGCGCCGTGCTCCCGGCTCCCGTCGCCGCAACGGAGACATCCATGCTTGAAACCGTGCTCCAGTACGGCACCGGGCGCGCCGCGTCGATCGGCCAGTTCGCAGCGGGCAAGACGGGCACGACGACCAACTACGGCGACGCCTGGTTCGTGGGCTGGGACTCGAAGTACACGGTTGCCGTGTGGGTCGGCTACCCCAACAAGCTGATCCCCATGACCACCGACTTCAACGGTACCCCCGTGCTGGGAGGCACCTTCCCGGCGCTGATCTGGCACGACTTCATGACCTCCGCGCTGCAGATCGACAAGGCTCGCGCCGAACACGCCGCCCCATCCGCCGGGACCGCGGGCGCCGCCGGCTCATCGACCTCGAGCGGCTCCGAAGCGGGCCCGTCCTCCTCCTCAACCACCAATACCACATCGCCCCAGGGCGCCACACCGTCCGGGACGGGGAACGCAAACGGGAAACCCTCCTCGCCGAGCTCCTCCGGGGGCGAAGCCGGCGCGGGCGCCGTCGACGAACTGCCGGTAGTAGGCGTCCATCGCCTCC
>DAINPC010000220.1:0-3978 GCA_036743695.1 Solirubrobacteraceae bacterium
GAGCACATGCTGTTTCGCGGCACCGAGCGCTACGGCTCGGAGGAGATCGACCAGACCTTCGACGCCATGGGCGCGGAGATCAACGCCGGCACCGACAAGGAAGCCACCTCGCTCTACACGCGCGTGCTGGACCGTCACCTCGATCACGCCTTCGACGTGATGAGCGACATGATCTGGCACCCCCGCTTCGGCGAGCTGGAGGCCGAGCGCGAGGTGGTGCTCGAGGAGATCGCCATGTATGAAGACGATCCCCAGGACCGCGTGTTCGACGTGCTCGACAAGGCCATCTTCGGAGCGCACCCGCTGGGGCGCGCCGTGATCGGCACCGCCGAGGTCGTGGGCGCGGTCACGCGCGAGCAGCTCTCCGCGTTCCACGCCCAGCGCTACACGCCGCCCAACATCGTGATCGCCGCCGCTGGCTCCATCGAGCACGACGCGCTCGTGTCCATGGCCCGCGCCGTCGAGGCCGCGCGCACCGCGCCCGCCGGTTCGCGCACGGGCGCCGGGCTGCTGCACGATCCGAGCGCCGACGGCACGCCCGACTTCAGCCCGCGCGTGCGCTTTCTGGAGAAAGACACCGAGCAGTACCACGTGTGCGTCGGCGGGGAGGGCCTCGCCCGCGACGACGAGCGGCGCTTCGCGCTGCGCGTGCTCGAAGGCGTGCTCGGCGGCACCTCGTCCTCCAGGCTGTTTCAGGAGGTGCGCGAGCGCCGCGGTCTCGCCTACTCGGTCTTCTCCTACTCCAACCTCTACGCCCGCACCGGCGAGGTCGGGCTGTACGTAGCCACCAGGCCCGAGAATCTCGCCGAGGCGCTGGCCGTCGTGAGCGCCGAGCTGGAGCGCTGCGTGGAGGACCCCGCCAGCGAGCAGGAGCTGATCCGCTCGCGCGAGAACCTCAAGGGGCGGGTGGTGCTCGGCCTGGAGTCGACCGGCGCGCGCATGAGCCGGCTGGGCGCCTCGCTGCTCAACGAGATGCCGATCCTGTCGGTCGACGAGATGATCGAGCGGATCGACGCCGTCGGTATCCAGCAGGTGCGGGAGCTGGCCGGCGAGCTGTTCACGCGCGGGCGCATGTCCGTCGCCGGCGTGGGCCCCGACGAGGAGCGCTTCCGCGCGGCGATCGAGCCGCTCGCCACCGAGGCCCAGCTGGGGCTGGCGCGATGATCAAGGTGGCCGTCGCGGGTGCCGCCGGGCGCATGGGCCAGACCGTCTGCGAGGCCGTGCTGGGCGCCGAGGACATGGAGCTCGTCGGGCGCGCCGACCCGCTGCTGGAGACGACGCTCCAGGACGTCCTGGCGGACGCCGATGTGGTCGTGGACTTCACCCGTCCCGACACCGCGCTCGCCAACGCGCTGGCCTGCGTGCGGGCCGGTGTCCACGTCGTGATCGGCACCACCGGCTTCGATCCGGCGCCGCTGAGCCAAGCGCGCCCCGCCGAGGGCCGTCCGCAGGCCAACGTGCTGATCGCGCCCAACTTCGCCATCGGCGCCGTGCTGATGATGCGCTTCGCCGAGCAGGCCGCCAAATACATGCAGAAGGCAGAGATCGTGGAGCTGCACCACGACGCCAAGCTCGACGCGCCCAGCGGCACCGCCGCGCGCACCGCCGAGCTGATCGCCGCCGCCAGCGGCGCCGCCGCGCCGCCGATCCACTCGGTGCGCCTGCCAGGCCTGGTGGCCCACCAGGAGGTGATCTTCGGCGATCTCGGGCAGACGCTCACCATCCGCCACGACACGATCAGCCGCGAGTCGTTCATGCCGGGCGTGCTGCTGGCGGTGCGCCGCGTCGGGACGCTCGAGAATTCGCCGGTCGTGGGCCTCGAGAGCGTTCTCTTCTGATTGTGTCGATGCGCGTGAGATACTCCAGCCCATGACCGGTCTCGGCGCCATCCTGACGGCCATCGTCACCCCCTTCGACGCGGAGGGGCGCGTCAACCAAGAGTCATTCGTGGCGCTCATGCACCACCTCGCCGAGAACGGCTCCGACGGGTTCGTGGTGGCGGGGACGACGGGCGAGGCCTCCACGCTGTCCGATCGCGAGCAGCTCGGCCTGATCGGCCTGGCCGTGGCCGAGCGCCCGCCCGGCAAGACGATCGTCGCGGGGACCGGGACCAACGACACGCGCCAGGCCGTCTACCTGACCGAACGCGCGACCGACCTGGGGGTGGACGCGATGCTGTCCGTGACGCCCTACTACAACAAGCCCAGCCGGCTCGGCCTCAAGCGCCACTACGAAGCGGTCGCCCGGGCCACCGACAAACCCACGCTGCTCTACAACATCCCCGGGCGCACCGCCACCAACATGGGCCCCGACCTGCTCGCCGAGCTGGCCCAGATCGACGGCATCGAGGGCGTCAAGCAGGCCAACGCCGATGAGCTGCAGCCGATCGACGGCCTGGAGCTCTACGCCGGCGACGACGCCACGTTCGCACGGACGCTGGACATGGGCGGCGCCGGCGGGATCCTGGTCGCCAGCCACGTGGTCGGAAACGAGATGCATCGGATGGTCGAGGAGCCCGAGCGCCGCGCCGAGATCGACGCCTCCCTGCGAGACGTATATGAGACGCTGTTCCTGACTTCCAACCCGACCTGCACGAAGGCCGCGCTGAACCTGCTCGGACACGACGTCGGCGGGCTGCGCCTGCCGCTCGTGGAGGCCACGGCCGAGGAGACGGCCGCGGTGCGCGCGATGCTCGAACGCCACGGCCTTATCTCGGTCCCGCCCGCCCGAGCCCCAGCATGAGCTCGAAGCTGCGCGTCCTGCCCCTCGGCGGGCTGGGAGAGATCGGCAAGAACATGACCGTCGTGGAGCACGACGGTCGGATCGTGGTGGTGGATGTCGGCCTGCGCTTTCCCACCCCGGAGATGGTCGGAATCGACCTGGTGCTGCCCGACTTCTCCTACCTGCGCGAGCGCGCCGAGGACATCGAGGCGATCGTCGTCACGCACGGGCACGAGGACCATCTCGGCGCCCTGCCGTGGGTGCTGCGCGATCTCGGCGACCGCCTGAGCGCGCCTGTGTACGGAGGCGCTCTGACGATCGCGATGGCGCGCTCCAAGCTGGACGAGCACAAGCTGCGCGACGTCGAGCTGAACGAGATCGAGCCCGGCGAAAGCCTCGAGCTGGGGCCGTTCACGCTGGAGCTGGTGCACATGACCCACTCGATCCCCGACTCCAGCGCCGTGGCGATCGGCACCGACCTCGGCACCGTGCTGGTCACCGGCGACTACAAGTTCGACCAGACGCCCGTCGACGGCCCGCCCGCGGACGTCTCGCGGCTGGCCGAGCTCGGCCGCGAGGGCGTGCTGCTGCTGTGCGGCGACTCCACCAACGTGGACCGCGAGGGCTTCTCGCCGTCGGAGTCCGTCGTGGGCCCGCACCTGGAGGAAGTCTTCTCCCGCTGTGAGGGGAGGATCGTGGTGACGAGCTTCGCCTCCAACATCCACCGCGTCCAGCAGGTCGTGGACGCCGCCCACGCGCTCGACCGCAAGGTCGCGCTGGTGGGGCGCTCGATGCGCAAGAACGTGGGTATCGGGCGCAACCTCGGCCACATCGAGATCCCCGACGGCCTGCTCGTGGGGCCGCGCGAGATCGCCGACTTCTCCGACGAGCGCGTCGTGATCATCTCCACCGGCTCACAGGGCGAGCCGCTCTCGGCGCTGCGCCGCATGGCCTACCGCGACCACCGCCAGGTGGAACTGAAGAGCGGGGACACCGTCGTCTTCTCCGCCACGCCCATCCCGGGCAACGAGCGCGCGGTCAACGAGACCATCGACCGCCTCTACCACATCGGCTGCGACGTCATCACCCCCCGCGACGCACCCGTGCACTCCTCCGGCCACGGCTACGCCGAGGAGGTCAAGCTGATGCTGAACCTCACCAAGCCGCGCTATGTGATGCCCTTCCACGGCGACTTCAAGCGCCTGCGGCTGCACGCGCAGCTGGCCGAGGCGGTCGGCGTGGCGCCGGAGGACATCT
>DAINPC010000221.1:0-3970 GCA_036743695.1 Solirubrobacteraceae bacterium
CCTTCAGCATGAACGTCTCAAAGCCGCCCTTCTCGGCGGTCTCCTCGTCCCAGTCCACGGTGTGCTCGGGGCGCTGCACGGCCTGCCCTGCGGCCGTCATGATGGTGACCCCCTCCGGCCGGAGCACCACCACCTCGCCGTTCTCCACGTATTGCACCCGCCGCGTCTGGGCCAGGAACGCGGGGACGGCCGAGGCGACGAACTGCTCGCCCTCGCCGCGCCCCACGATCAGCGGGCACTCCTTGCGCGCGCCCACCAGCACCTCGGGCTCGTCCAGGCTCATGGCCACGAACGCGTAGTGGCCCTCCAGCTGCGCGTAGGCGGCGCGCACCGCCTCGGCCAGGTCGCCGGCGTAGAGCTCGGCGATCAGGTGCGCGATCACCTCGGCGTCGGTCTCCGAGGTGAACACGCTCCCCTTCGCCGTCAGACGCTCCTTCAGCGCCATGTAGTTCTCCACGATGCCGTTGACCACCACGTGCACGCGGTTGCCGCTGTCGTAGTGCGGGTGGGCGTTCTCCTCGCTGACGCGTCCGTGGGTGGCCCAGCGCGTGTGGCCGATGCCGGTCGTGGCCGGGCGCTCGGCGACGGCGACCGCGCCACTCTCAGCGGCGGCCCGCGCGCCGAGGTCCAGCTTGGCTTCCAGCGCGCTCAGGTTGCCGACCGCGCGAACCGCCTCGATCCGGTCCTCGGCGATGACGGAGATCCCGGCGGAGTCATAGCCGCGGTACTCCAGCTTGCTCAGGCCCGCGAGCAGCAGCGCCTGGGCGGGGCGCCTGCCGACGTAGCCAACGATGCCGCACACCGGATCGAAGATATCAGCGGACCGGGGTGCGGCCTGCGAGCTGCTGCCCGTCAGCCGAGCTCGCGCTCGACCAGCGCGACCAGGCGCCCGCACACCTCCCGCGCCTCCTGCGCGGTTGGAGCCTCCACCATCACCCGCACCAGCGGCTCGGTTCCGCTCGGGCGCACCAGCACGCGGCCGCGACCCGCCAGCTGCTGCTCGGCGGCGCTGACCGCCGCGCCGAGGTCCTGCGCCTGCCCCAGCGCTTCGCGGTCGCGCACGCGCACGTTGACCAGCCGCTGCGGCAGCTTGCTCATGGCGTCGCGCTCGCTCAGGTCCCTGCCGTCGAGCGCCTCCAGCGTCAGCAGCGCGCTGGCGATGCCGTCGCCCGTGCGGTTGAAGCCCATGTCGATGATGTGCCCCGACTGCTCTCCCCCCAGCGCCCATCCGCGCGCGCGCAGCTCCTCCAGCACATAGCGGTCCCCCACCTGGGTGATGCCCACGTCCACGCCCTCCCGCCGCATGGCGGCATGGAAGCCGTAGTTGGTCATGACGGTGACCGCCACGCCGTTGCCGCTGAGGCGCCCGCGGTCGCGCAGGTGCAGCGCGACCAGCGCCATCAGCTCATCGCCGTCCACCACTTCGCCGCGAGCGTCCACCGCGAGCACGCGGTCGCCGTCGCCGTCGAAGGCGAAGCCGATCGCGTGGCCGCCCGCCACCATCTGCTCGGCCAGCGCCTGGATGTGCGTGGATCCGCAGCCCGCGTTGATGTTCCTCCCGTCTGGCGCGTCCGCCACCACCGACAGCTCCGCGCCCAGCCGCCTGAAGATCTCCGGGGCGACTTGGCAAGTGGCGCCGTTGGCGCAGTCCAGCAACACGCGCACGCCCCTCAGGTCGAGGTCGGCGAAGCGCGTGTGCAGCTCGCGCAGGTAGTCCTCCGGCGCCCCGCGCAGCTCGCGGATGCGCCCGATCTGCGGGGCCGCGTGCGCCACCTGACCGCCCTGCTCCAGCTCGCGCTCGATCGCCCGCTCGGCGTCGTCGGAGAGCTTGTAGCCGTCGGCGGCGAAGAACTTGATGCCGTTGTCCTGGTAGGGGTTGTGCGAGGCGGACAGCACGGCCGCCAGGTCGAAGCCGTAGCGCCCGATCAGCAGGGGAGCGGCGGGCGTGGGCAGCACGCCGCCCAGCAGCGCGTCTCCCCCGGCGGCGCTGACGCCGGCGGCGAGCGCCGCCTGGAGCATCTCGCCCGACTCGCGCGTGTCGCGCAGGATCAGCACCTGCGGGCGCTGGGATCCCGTCTGGCGGGTTGCCGCGCGCCCGAGCGCCAGCGCCAGCTCGGCCGTGAGGAACTCGCCGGCCACGCCGCGCACGCCGTCGGTACCGAACAGCTTGCGGCCCATTCTCTGCTCGGGGACGGCGCGGCCTAGCGCTTGGAGAACTGCGGCTTCTTGCGCGCCTTCTTCAGGCCGGCCTTCTTGCGCTCCTTGGCGCGCGAGTCGCGCGTCAGAAAGCCCCTGCGCTTGAGCTCGCCGCGAAGGTTGGGGTCCGCCTCCAGCAGCGCCCGTGAGACGCCGTGGCGCAGCGCCCCGGCCTGCGCGGAGATGCCGCCCCCGTGCAGCCGCGCCACCACGTCCATGCGCTCCTGGTAGCCGACCGTCTCAAGCGGCTGGCGGATGTTGCGCTGCAGCGTCTGGCGGGGGAAGTGCTCCTCCAGGGTGCGTCCGTTGACGAGGTAGGTGCCCGTCCCCGGTCGCAGCGTCACGCGGGCGATCGCGGTCTTGCGCTTGCCCGTCGCGCGGTAGCGCGCGCCCGAGGCCAGGTCGATGGCGGCGGTGGCGATCGGCTCGGCCAGAACCTCCTCCTGATCCTCTGAGGCGGGGCGCTCGGCCTGCTCGGCGTCCTCCCCCACCGCGTAGGGGTCCTCATACTCCCGGCTGCGACCGAGGGGATCCACGCCCTCGGGGACGATGTCCACCTCGAGGTGCGCCCCCGGAACGGACGGTTTCTCGCGCGGGGCCGGCTCCTCGCTCTCCTCCTCGCCAGCGGGGGCCTCGGCGGCCTCCTGCGCGGCCTCCAGGGGAGCGTCCTCGGCAGAGCCGGCGATCTCCATGGCGTCGTCCGTCGGCACAGCGTGGCCCTCGCCCGCGGCCTGCGCCGTGGCGGGCTCCGGCGGGGTCAACCCACCTGGTGCCTCCTCGGCCTCCTGCGCGGCCTCGAGCGCGGCGTCCTCAGCGGAGCCCGCGATCTCGGTGGCGTCCTGGCTGGGGACGGCGTGCTGCTGAGGGGCCTCCTCGCCGTCGGTGCTCTGCGTGTCCTCATCGGCCATCAGGCCTCGATCTCCAAAGGTTGCGGGTTCTGGGCGACGTGCGGATGCTCGGGCCCGGCGTAGATCTTGAGCTTGGTTATCTGCTTGCGGGCCAGCCGGTTGCGCGGCATCATGCCTTTGACGGCCAGGCGGATGATCTCCTCGGGGCGCCTGGCCAGCATCTCCTCGAAGGTGCGCGAGCGCAGCCCTCCGGGATAGCCCGAGTGGCGGTAGTAGCGCTTGTCCTGGCGCTTGTTGCCGCTGACGTGGATCTTCTCCGCGTTGATCACAACCACGAAGTCCCCCGTGTCGATGTGCGGGGTGTACTCCGGCTTGCGCTTGCCGCGCAGCACGTCAGCGATCTGCGTCGCCAGGCGGCCCAGCGTCCTGCCGTTGGCGTCCACGATCAGCCAATTGCGCTCGCGGTCCGTCGGCTTCGCTACGTATGTCTTGGTGGAGGGTGCCATGGCGTGAAAAAGCCACGCTGGACGATCTACGATCGGTCGCGCGGCGGAGCGAACATCATAGGCGAAGTCGTGCGCCTTCGCGGGTTACTCCCACTCGATGGTTCCCGGCGGCTTCGACGTGATGTCCAGCACCACCCGGTTGACCTCGCGCAGCTCGTTGATCATGCGCGAGGCGATCGTCTCCAGCAGGTCGTAGGGCAGCCGCGCCCAGTCGGCTGTCATGGCGTCGTCGCTGGTGACGGCGCGCACGACCACCACGTATCCGTAGGTGCGCTCGTCGCCCTGCACGCCCACGGTGCGCACGTCGGGAAGCACGCAGAAGGACTGCCACAGCTCGCGGTAGAGGCCCGCCTTGCGGATCTCCCCCTGCAGGATGTGGTCGGCCTCGCGCAGCACGTCCAGGCGCTCCTTGGTCGCTTC
>DAINPC010000222.1:0-3933 GCA_036743695.1 Solirubrobacteraceae bacterium
CCGGCGGTGGCGCGTGGGACAACGCGAAGAAGCTGATCGAGGACGGCGCGTTCGGGGGCAAGGGATCCGACGCGCACGCGGCGTCGGTCACGGGCGACACGGTGGGCGATCCGTTCAAGGACACCGCCGGCCCGGCCATCAACCCGATGATCAAGGTCGCCAACATCGTCGCCATCCTGATCATCCCGCTGATCACCTGAGACGCGGACGGCGGGAGCGCCGCGCACGTGCCTCGCTCACGAGGGCCGCGGGCGCCGCGCTCCCGCGCCAGGACCTAAGCTCAGGTTGAGATGACCGGCCGACAGGCGCACCGCATGGGCACGTTCGTGCTCTCGCTGCTGATGATGGGGATCGGCCTGGCGCTGATCGTCCAGGTCGCGGGCGGCAACGGGAGCGTGATCTCGCCGCGCCTGCTGCTCGGCATCCTGTTCCTCGCGGCGGGCGCAGGACGGGCATTCGTGGAGGTACGGCGGGGTCGGGGGGCATGAGCGCGCCCTCCGACGGCGACGCTCCCGGCTCATCAGCGGCGGGCGAGGCGGCGGGCGGGAAGGCGGGCGGCGGCGCCGAGGCCGACGGCGCGGTGCACACGCCCGAGCGGGCCTCCTCGGAGCTCGCGGCGCGCTCGCGGGTGATCGTCCGCAGGAGCATCGGCTCGCCGATCCTGTTCACGATCATCTATTCCTCGCTGGGCAGCGCGATCTACTTCTCCCTGGGCGTGATCGCGGGACACGCGCTCGGCCTCACGCCGCTGGTGTTCCTGATCGCGGCGCTGCTGTTCACGCTGACCGCCATGACCTACGTGGAGGGCGCGTCCCTGCACCAGGACAGGGGCGGCTCGACGGTCTTCGCCCGCTACGCGTTCAACGAGCTCGTCAGCTTCATCGCCGGTTGGGCGATCCTGCTCGACTACGTGATCCTGATCGCCGTCACGGCCTATTCGGCGACCCAGTACCTGCGCACGTTCTGGAGCCCGCTCGGCAGCCGCGACGAGGCGCTCGGGCTGGCGCTGGCGTTCATCGCGCTGGTGGTGCTGAGCAACATCCGCGGCTTCGGCGGGCGCAGGGCGCGTCGGGTGGGGATGCTGGTGGCCGGGGACCTGGCGCTGCAGGGCTTCATCGTGGTGCTGGGGCTGGTGCTGTTCTTCAACCCCCACACGCTCCTGGACCCGATCCACCTGGGCAGCGCGCCCAAGTGGTCGGATCTGATCTTCGCGCTGACGGTCGCCGTGATCTCGTTCACCAGCCTGGAGTCCGCCGCCGGCCTGGCGGGCGAGGTGAGGATCAGCCGCCGTGGCCTGAAGCAGATGGTGGCCAGCGGAACCGCGACGGTGGTCCTGCTGTACGTCGGCATCGCGCTGGTCGCCGTGACCGCGCTGCCGGTACACGCCGGGCACACCGAACTGGCCAGCCGCTACCTGAACGCGCCGATGATCGGGGTGGTCAAGCACGTGCACCCGCACTGGCTGGCGCAGACGCTCACCTACCTGGTGGCGGGCCTGGCGTCGGTCACGCTGGTCGCGGCAGCCAACTCGGCCATGCTCGGCCTCTCGCGGCTGGCCTACTCGCTGTCCACCAACCGCCAGATCCCCAGCGGCCTGGGGCGCCTGCATCCGGTGCGCTCCACGCCCTACGTGCTGATCATCTTCGCGGGCCTGCTGGCGGCCGCGCTGGTGGTGCCCGAGAACCTTGACTTCCTGGTCGGCATCTACGCGTTCGGGGCGATGCTCGCGTTCACGATCGCCCACCTGTCGATCTGGCGCCTGCGCTACACCGAGGCCGACCGCGACCGGCCCTACAGGGTGCCGCTGTCGGTCCCCTTCCGCGGCGGCCAGCTGCCGCTGCCGGCCGTCTTCGGCGCGTTCGTCTCGGGAGTCGGCTGGGTGGCCGTGATGGTCGTGCACGAACCGGCCCGCTACGTGGGCCTCGGCTGGATGGCGGCGGGGATCGCCCTGTACGTGGTCTATCGCCACGCCGATGAAACCTCGCTGCTGCGTCGCGTGACAGTCTCGCCGCACGTCCTACGCGCCGAGCAGCCGCCCGAACGCGACTACGGCTCGGTGCTCGTGCCGCTGTTCGGAACGGACCTGGACGACGACATCGTGCAGACCGCCGCGCTGCTGGTCGCGGGCGAGCCGACCGACGAGGCGGCCATCGACACGGCCACGATCGAGGCGCTGTGGGTGTTCGTGATACCGATGGCGCTGCCGCTCGACGCGAGCCTGCCCGAGGCGCAGATCAAGCACGCCCGCCAGGTGCTCGCGCGCGCCAAGGCGGTGGGGGAGGAGTACACGGGCGTGCACGTGGCGACCGCCACCGTGCGCACGCGCCGTGCGGGCTACGCGATCGTCGACGAGGCCCGCCGGCGCGGCGTCGAGGCGATCGTGCTGGGCGCCGAGGAACCCTCGCTGATCCGCGGCGGCGGACGCCTGGGGGGACGGGGCGGGCCGCTGGAGGGCTACGTCGGAGACGTGACCAAGTACGTGGTTCGCAAGGCCGCCTGCCGCGTGATCGTGACCGCGCCGGCCGCGCGCGACTCACCGCTCGAGCAGGCGCGACGGGCGCACCGGGACAACGCCCCCATCGTCTAACCTGCGCGCTATGCCCAACTCCTCAGCGCCATGTTCGTCCTGATCGTCGGTGCCGGGCGCGTCGGCTCCGCGCTCGCCAAGTCGGCGCTCGCCGCCGGCCACGAAGTCTCGGTGCTGGACGCCGACCCGCTCTCACACGAGCGCCTCGACGCCGGCCAGAGCAAGAGCTGGGAGGAAGCCAACGGCCAGTTCACCGTCGGAACGGCGCTTGAGACCGACGCGCTGATCCAGGCGGGGATCGAGCGCGCGGACGTGTTCATCGCCGCCACCTCCGGCGACAACACCAATCTCGTGATCGCCCAGATCGCCCAGAAGCGCTTCGGCGTTCAGAAGTCGATCGTGCGGGTCATGGACCCGGCGCGCGCCGACTGGTACGGCGAACAGGGCCTGCAGACCATATCCCCGACCAAGCACGCCGTCGAGATGTTCGAGCGCGCGCTGCAGCCCGAGGCGGCCTAGCCCCGTGTACGTGATCATCGCCGGGGCGGGCAAGGTGGGGCGCAACCTCGCGAGCGAGCTGATCAGCAAGGACCACGAGGTCACGCTGATCGAGTCCTCGCGGGCGCGCTACCTGACGATGGAGGAGGACTTCGAGCACGCGGTCCAGTACGGAGACGCCACCGAGCTGTGGGTGCTGGAGCGTGCGGGGATCCAGCGAGCGGACCTCGTGATCGCGGTCACGGGCGACGACGAGGACAACATCCTCGTCTGCCAGGTGGCCAAGGAGAAGTACCTCTGCGACCGGATCATCGCGCGCGTCAACAACCCCCGCAACCACGACCACTTCCGTCTGCTGGGGATCCAGCCGGCGGTCTCCGCCACCGATCTGATCCTGCGCCTGATCGAGCACGAGGTGCCCCGCTACGGCCTGGTGCACCTGCTCGCGCTCGAAGAGGAGCGCCTGGAGATCATCGAGCTGGAGGTCACCGAGGACGCCCCCACCGTCGGCGAGAAGGTCTCCGCCATCGAGCTTCCCGAAGGCAGCCTGATCATCTCCGTGCTGCGCGGCGGGTCGGGCTTCGTGCCCAAGCCCGACACCGTGATCGAAGCCGGGGACGAGGTGCTGCTGGTGCTGGACCCGGGCCTGGAGCAAGCGATCACCGCCTACTTCGCGCCCGACGGGCACCCCGCGGCGCTGTGAGCGCCGCCTGCGGGCGCTTGCAGACCACGCGTCCGGGGTTCGCCTTGGTGCCTCTGAATACGAACACGCGTTTGCGTCCCCTGCGGACGGATCTGCCGAGCGATTGGCTATTCTTCACCGCTAGAACACTGTCCGGGATAGTCCAATTGGCAGTGACGCCCGGTTCTGGTCCGGGAGATTGGGGTTCGAGTCCCTGTCCCGGAGT
>DAINPC010000223.1:0-3930 GCA_036743695.1 Solirubrobacteraceae bacterium
ATGATGAACGTCGAGAAGGCTTGGCATAGACTCATAATCCCTCGGTTGCAGGTTCGATCCCTGATGGAGTCGCAAAAACAACGAGTCATTCGTTCACCTGTTCGAGGAAGTCCTCGATGGCTTCGAGGTGACCGTGGGTCAGTCCCGTTCGTGGGTCCGGTGCAAGGAGGAGGTTCTGGACGAACGGGTATATCGAGGCGCCGCCGACGATGCTCTGGCGCGGCAGCTCGGCGTCGGTCACGGCCAGATCCTCCAGGCGCACGCCCACGAGGAGATGCATGGGCACGTCCTGCAGGCGCTCGGCGTAGTCGTCGGCGCGGCGGATCATGCGCACTCGCCGCTGGTCGAAGCGCTCCGGCTCGGCCAGCATCTGCGCGCCGCCCGTCAGCTCCAGGTAGGCGCGCCAGCGCGGCAGGTAGAGGTCTCTCAGCGCCGTGCGCCGGGCGGGATCCTCGACCACCACGACCCGCCAGCCCTGGCGGTTGCCGCCGCTGGGGGCATAGCGCGCGCTGTCGAGCGCCCGCAGCAGCAGCTCGCGCGGGACCTGGTCGGGCTTGAAGTGCCGGCTCGTGGGCGCGCAGCGCATCGCCTCGTAGAGATCCATCGGCTTGACGCTACCTGTTGGGGGCCTGGCGCGGCCCCGTGGCAGGCATGGAGCCCGGCGCGAAGTGCTCGATCCTCCGCAGCACGCGCGTGGGCGCCCCGGCTGCGATCGAGAACGGCTCGACGTCGGCGGTGACCACGCTGTTGGCGCCGATCACGCAGCGTTCGCCGATGCTCACGCCGCTCGTCACCACGACATTGGCGCCGAGCCAGCAGTTGGCGCCGATGCGCGTCGGACCCCGGCTCTCGAACCCCTGCCAGGTGATCGGCCTGTCGGGGTCGTCGTAGCGGTGGCTGGCGTCGGAGACGAAGCAGCCGTTGGCGAGCATGCAGTGATCGCCGATCTCCACGAGATCCTGCGCGGCCACCATCACTCCTTTGTTGAGGAACGTGCCCGCGCCGATCCGCACCCGCGCATCGCCGGGCGCTGTGATCCACACGCCCGGCTCCAGCAGCGCCCCCGCCCCGACCTGCAGGCGCCCCTGGCGCAGCGCCTCGAGCACGTTGCCGTGCACCGGCCAGCGCACGAAGGCTTCGCGACGCATGATCTCCCAGTGGATGCGCGCGCGGTTCCAGGGCAGCGAGTTGCGCTCATACCAGCGCCACTTCTGCGCCCACAGCCGCGCCTGGCGCGCCGCGTCGCCCATGCGCTCAGGCGGCGACCCTGGCCCGGCGCGTGCGCGGCGGCGGCTTCTTGCCCGGCTTGGCGGCGGGACGCGCCGCGGCGCTCAGCAGCTCGGCGAGGAATCTGCCGGTGTGCGAGGACGGCTCCGCGGCGACCTCCTCGGGGGTGCCCGCGGCGATCGCCATCCCCCCCTCCTCGCCTCCCTCCGGGCCCATGTCGATCAGCCGGTCCGAGCACTTGATGACATCCAGGTTGTGCTCGATCACGACCACGCTGTTGCCTGCGTCCACGAGCCGTTGCAGCACCTCCAGCAGCCGCTGCACGTCGGCGAAATGCAGTCCGGTTGTGGGCTCGTCGAGGATGTAGAGCGTCCTGCCGGTGGCGATCTTCGAGAGCTCGGAGGCGAGCTTCACGCGCTGGGCCTCGCCGCCGGAGAGGGTCGTGGCCGGCTGTCCGAGGCGCACGTAGCCGAGTCCGACCGCGTCCAGGGTCTCAAGGCGCCTGCGGATCTTGGGGATGTGCTCGAAGAACCCGAGCGCCTCCTCCACGGGCATGTTCAGCACGTCGGCGATGCTCCTGCCCTTGAAGCGGACCTCCAGCGTCTCGCGGTTGTAGCGCTTGCCGTGACACTGCTCGCAGGGGACGTAGACGTCCGGCAGGAAGTGCATCTCGATCTTGATCTGGCCGTCGCCGCGGCAGACCTCGCAGCGCCCGCCCTTGACGTTGAAGCTGAAGCGTCCGGGCTTGTAGCCCCGTGCGCGGGCCTCCTGGGTCTTGGAGAACAGGTCGCGGATGACGTCGAACAGTCCCGTGTAGGTGGCGGGGTTGGAGCGCGGCGTGCGCCCGATCGGCGACTGGTCGACGGCGATGATCTTGTCGAGCTGCTCCAGGCCGTTGATCGCGCGATGCGCGCCCGCGCGCTTGCGCGCGCGGTGCAGGCGGCTGGAGACCGACTTGAACAGCACGTCGTTGACCAGCGTGGACTTGCCCGACCCCGACACGCCGGTCACGCACGTGAGCACCCCGAGCGGGACGTGGACGTCGATGTCGCGCAGATTGTGCTGGCTTGCGCCGAGGATCTCCACGTAGCCGCTGGGCGTGCGCCGCCGCTCGGGCAGCTCGATCGTGCGCGCCCCCGACAGGAACTGCCCGGTCAGCGACGCCTTCACCCGCTGGACCTCCGCGGCGGTCCCCTGTGCCACGATCCGCCCGCCGTGCTCGCCGGCGCCGGGCCCGAGGTCCACGAGGTGGTCGGCCGCGCGCATGGTCTGCTCGTCGTGCTCGACCACGATCACCGTGTTGCCGAGGTCGCGCAGCCGCTGCAGCGTGCCGATCAGCTTGGAGTTGTCGCGCTGGTGCAGCCCGATCGAGGGCTCGTCGAGGATGTAGAGCACGCCCACCAGCGAGGAGCCGATCTGCGTGGCCAGCCGGATGCGCTGCGCCTCGCCGCCGGACAGCGTCGCGGCCGCGCGCTCCATCGACAGGTAGCCGATGCCGACGTTCTCGAGGAAGCGCAGCCGCTCGGAGATCTCGCGCAGGATCAGCCGCGCTACGTGGCGGTCGGTCTCCGAGAGCTCGACCTCCTCCAGCCACTCCAGCGCCCGCCGCGCGGACAGCGCGCAGAAGTCCTCGATCCGCGTCCCCCCCACGAGCACCGCGCGCGACTCCGGGCGCAGCCTCGCCCCGCCGCACGCCGGACAGGCGCGCAGCGACATGAACTCCTCGATCTTCTCGCGCGACCACTCCGAGTCCGTCTCGCGGTAGCGGCGCTGCAGGTTCTTGACGATGCCCTCGAAGCGCGACGCGTAGGAGCGCCGGCGCCCGTAGCGGTTGCGATAGGTGACCTGGATGGGCTCGCCGTCGGTCCCGTTCAGGAACACCTCGCGCTGCTGCTCTGTGAGCTCCGCCCAGGGAGCGTCGAGGTCCACCCCGTATTGCTCGGCGATCGCCTCGGTCATCTGCTCGTAGTAGTTCGAGGCGCTGTTGGCCCACGGCGCGAGCGCGCCTTCCCCGATCGACAGCGACGGGTCGGGCACCACCAGCTCGGGATCGATCTCCATCTGCGAGCCGAGGCCGGTGCAGCGGTCGCACGCCCCGTGCGGCGAGTTGAACGAGAAGATCCTGGGCTCCAGCTCGACCAGCGATGGTCCGTGCTCGGGGCAGGCGAAGCGCTCGGAGAACGTGAACACGGTCCCCGGCTCGGGCGCCACGCCGGGGACTATCTGCCCCGAGGGGGCGCGCGTGCCCTTGGCCCCGGTCGCGTGCTCGGGCTCCTGCAGCCCCTTGGCGGAGCCCACGATCTCGATCTCCAGCAGCCCTTCGGCGAGGCTGACCGCCGTCTCGATCGAGTCCGCCAGGCGCTTGCGCACGTCGTGGCGCATCACCAGCCGGTCCACCACCACGGAGATGTCGTGCTTGTAGCGCTTGTCCAGCACGATCGACTCCTCCAGCATGCGCACCCGGTCGTCGATCTTGACCCGCGTGAAGCCGTCCGCGCGCAGCTCCTCCAGCAACTTGCCGTACTCGCCCTTGCGGCCCCGCACCACGGGAGCAAGAACCATGAAGCGGGAGCCCTCCGCCAGCTCCATCACCTGATCGATGATCTGCTCGGCGGACTGGCCCACGATCGGGCGCCCGCAGATCGGACAGTGCGGCTTGCCGACCCGCGACCACAGCAGCCGCAGGTAGTCGTAGATCTCGGT
>DAINPC010000224.1:0-3879 GCA_036743695.1 Solirubrobacteraceae bacterium
CAGCATCGGTGCCGCCAAGGGCGGCGGGTACGCGCGCTACCTGGAGTCAAAGACCATCCAGCCAGAGCGCGGGGACTACTACCTGACCCCGGAGGGCGAGCCGACGCAGGCCCCCGGCCGGTGGCTCGCCACACCCGACACGCTCGCGCGGCTGGGGATCGAGGGCAGCACGATCGAGGGCCAGGATTTCATCGCGCTGATGGAGGGCCGTCATCCCAGGACGGGCGGGTGGCTTCGCCGGGAGGGCGCTGGCGGCGGGCGGGGGGGAGGCATCGACCTGACGTTCAGCGCGCCGAAGTCGGTTTCTGCGGTGTGGGCGCTCGGCGACGAGAGCCAGCGGCGGGACATGGAGGCGTCGCACGCCGCCGCGGTCAGCGAAGCGATGGCTCATCTCACCGAGACTGTGCCGATAGTCCGCCGCCGCTATGGCGGTGAGGTCGTGGAGGAGCCTGCACGGGAGGTGGTGGCCGCCGAGTACCGGCACACCACCGCGCGCGGCGTGATGGATGGCGATGCGCCGGACCCGCAGCTGCACAGTCATGTCGTGGTCACGAGCGCGGTTCGCGATGACGGGCGGATCGTGGCGGTTGCTTCCAGGCCGGTCTTCCGCTCCGCCCGTGAGGTCGGCGCCTACTATCGCTCGGCGCTCGCGCAGCAGCTTCAGCAGCGTGGGTATGCGATCGAGCAGGGCACTGGCAAGCACGGCCGCTACTTCGAGATCGCTGGTGTTCCACGCGGGCTGTCGGAGGCGTTTTCTGCCCGCAGCCGCGAGGTCGCCCAGGCCGCGGAGCGGTTCCGTGCCAAGTGGGGTCGGGCGCCGGAGCGTGGCGCGCTGCGCCAGCTGAAGCTCGAGAACCGCAAGGCGAAGATCCCGGTCACGCGAGGCGACCTGCAACACGTCTGGAAGGAGACCGCTGAGCGCTTCCAGTTCGTCGGGGATCGCGTTGGCCGGCTGCTCGAGACGGCGCGTGGGTCGCGGCCGGAGCGTGCGCTTGAGGATCGTGTCGAGGAGCGTCTGACCGAGCGCGCCGCGACGTTCGAGCCCCGCGAGTTCCGCGCGGTCCTGCTAGAGCAATCCGTTGGTGAACTGGCGCCGCGGGAGGCGCTTGGGCTCTCGCGGGCGATGATCGCCGAGCGCCGGGTGCTGCCGCTGGAGGGCGGGCTGATGACGACCCTCGCGGTACGCGCGCGCGAGCAGGCGATCGAGCGCAGATTCACCGAGCTCGCCGGGACGGGTGGCCGTGACGTGGGGGAGCGGGCTCGCGCGGTCGCGGGCGATCAGGTCGCCGAGCGGATCGGCGGGCGCCTCAGCGACGAGCAAACCCACGCCCTACAGGTCATCACCGGCCCCGAGCGCGCCGCGATCCTCGTCGGACCCGCCGGGACCGGCAAGGGCGTCGTGATCGACGCCGCCGCCAAGGCCGAGCAGTACAACGGTCATCAGACGTTGGGGATCGCGGTGTCGGGTTCCACCGCTCAAAGGCTCGGCCAGGACAGTCCGGCGCTCGCCGGTCAGACGCTCACGCTCGACGCGCTCGTCGCGCGGGTAGAGCGCGGGCAGCTCGCCATAGGCGAGCACACGACGATCTACTTCGACGAGGCCGGAATGGCCGACACCCACCGGCTTGAGCGGCTCACCGAAATGGTGGAGCACACGGGCTCCAAGCTGATCGCGATCGGCGACGGCGCGCAGCTGCCCTCGATCGGCGCCGGCGGCATGTTCGACCGGCTGGCCGAGCTCGCGCCGAGCGCCGAGCTCTCAAACATCCGCCGGACCTTGGACCCTGACGAACAGCGCGCGTGGGCGGACCTGCGCGCCGGACGCTCAGACCGGGCGATGGCGCACTACCAAGCACGCGGGCAGCTGCACATGGCGGACACCCGCGATGAGGCCGTCGAGCAGGCCGTGGAGAGCTGGGCGGCACTCACCGAGACCCACGACCCAAGCGAGGTCGCGTTGATCTCCGACGCCTCAAACCAGGAGATCCACCGCCTCAACGCCCGCGCGCAGCACTTCCGCGCGCAGCGCGGCGAGCTCGGCGAACTGGAAGTCCCGGTGCCTGGCGTTCACTACGGCATCCGCCAGGGCGACCGGGTGGCGATGATCGACCAGCACCATGAGCCGGGCGCGGAGCGCATCGAGAACGGCAGCCGCGGAGAAGTCCTCGACGTCACCCCGGCCGGGGAAGTGCTCATCGAGTTCGACGTGACCGGGCGCAGGCGAACACTGGCCGGCGAAGACCTCGCCCGAGTTCGATTGGGGTACGCGCAGCACATCCACCGCGCGCAGGGCGCGACCGTCACCCGCACGCTGGTCGTCACCGGGGGATGGCAGACGAGCAAGGAGCCCGCCTACGTCGAGGCGTCCCGCGCCCGCGAGGGCACCGACTGGTTCGTCTCACGCGAGGACCTCGGAGTCGAAGGGCACGACACCGACCGCATCAGCCGCCTCGCCGCGAACATGCGCCGCAGCCACTCCCAGACCCCATCGCTCGCGCACCCCGAGCTACCCGACCGCGACTACGGGCCAGGCTTCCGCCACCCGATCGCACCCAGCCGCCGCAGCCGGCTACCGGGAATCGCCCGCGCCATCAACCGCATCGTCCAACCACCAGCACAGGAGCGAACACGATGAGCCACCGCCTCCAGATCGTCCTCCCCGACCCCGTAGCCCTCCAGCTACACGAGCTCGCCGCGGGCGCAGATACACCACGCTCAACGCTCGCCGGCCAGATGGTCCGAAACGGCGTTGCGCTCGCCGCCAAGGACGGCAAGGTCCGCCCGCTCAGACCCGCCCCGGTGCTCGTCGGCGGCAAGGGCAGCGAGCGCGCGCCGTGGCTTGAGCCCTACGGCGGCGACCCCAACTGGCGCCAAGAGATGTGGGGCGCGATCGTCGCACTGCACGGCCGCTACCCCCGTCACCTCGAAGCGCTCAAGGACAAGTGGTGGACCGACGACTCGCAGACCGAGACACTGTGCGCGCTGGCCGTATGGCGAGCAGAGCTCGACGACACCGGCCAAGACCCCCGCGAGGAGCTTGCCTTCCAGAACCAGCTCGCCGACTACGCCCAGGCCCTGCGCCAGCAAGGCGGCGGCGTCACCAAGGCATGGAAGCCCGGTGCGCCCCCCTCAGAGTGGGCGGGGAAATAGCCGCCCGCCAGCCCGACAGCTACACGTTGCGCTCGACATTCTCGACGGCACCCAGCAAGCAGTCGGGCAACGATCAACAGCTGGATCGCTCGGCAGACGTCGGCCGAACGGGGTCCCCGGGGGGTGCTCGCTGGTTAGCTGTTACTGGTCGCCTGGATGGCCTGGAGCTGCCCTTCAGACGCCGTCACTTTGTGGAGTTCGGGGGTGGTGTTCCCCAGCGTTTCACACACGACGGACACCGTGCTGGATTTGGTCGTGTTCAGAGCCGCATCCAGCACCTCGCGCGCTGCTACCAAAAGCTGGGGATCAACTCGCGCAAGCAACTGCCTAATGCGCTCGCTGCGAACAGCGGCCAGCGGTAGGTCCCCGCCATCCTCCAAGGTCCTCGACGAGGCGGCCACCGGACCCGGCAGCCGAGCCAACGCCAGACCGGCTGAGGCGCGCCTGAACGCGCACGCCCGCAAGCCCTCGAAGCCCTCGGCTGGCCCCAGCCCGCGTCGATCGACTGTGAGGTCCACGACCGTCGAGGAGCTCCAGTCCAAGGCTCGCGTCGGCACCTCTGCCTGACCGGCAGGGCCTGGCGGGCGGAAATCCTCTGGCAGTCGCAACGCAGTGAACGCCGGGCCGCGCATGCGTCCCGGTGGTCCATTCCGAGCAGGCAGTCAGAGTACCTTCATGGATGTGACTGATCGGGATTCCACCGCGACCGGCGACGCGGACGGCGGGCGA
>DAINPC010000225.1:0-3869 GCA_036743695.1 Solirubrobacteraceae bacterium
CGGCTCGCTGCACGCCTCCGACTCGCTGGGGGCGCTGGTGCTCAGCGGCGTGGCGGTGCCCGAGCCCGAGCCCGTCCAGTGGGCGATCCGAGACATCGCGCCGCTGGTGCTCGCCCACTTCGGCCTCGGCGCCGACGGCCCCGAGAAGAGTCGGAGCTAGGCGGGCTTCCTGGCCGTCCCGGCGCGTGCGCGCTGGCGTTAACCTCCCGTGATGCGTCGCCTGCTGGCAATCCTCGCCTGTTCGCTCGGCTGCGCTCAGGCGCCCGTCGCGGCGGCGGCGCCGGGCCTCGCCGACGGGATCTCGCGCGCCTCGCTGGCAGGCTCCAGCGCCCGCTCGGACACGGCCGCGTCGAAGGCCGGCTCGACCGCCGCCACCAATCCGGAAGCGCCGATCCCGGTGCCCGCCTCCGACGTCCCCCCCGCCGGGCGCAGGCTGTCCGCGAACGGCGTGCTGGCGATCGCGGACAAGCTGGGAAAGATGCGCGCGGTGCGCGCCAAATACCCAGGCTCCTACGGCGGCGCCTACCTCAAGCAGCCGTTCCACTGGCAGGTGAGCTACTTCTCGCGGGGCGGCAAGAGGGAGATCGGGCAGGTGATCATCGATGACCTCTCCGGTCGCGTGCTCGAACAGTGGACCGGCTTCCAGGTCGCCTGGACGATGGCGCGCGGCTACAACGGCGCGTTCGGCCGGCACGCGGGCGCGCTCTACGTATGGCTGCCGCTGTGCGTGCTGTTCGCGCTGCCGTTCCTCAACTTCCGCCGCCCGTTCTCCATGCTGCACCTCGACCTGCTGGTGCTGCTGTCCTTCTCCGTGTCGCTGGCGTTCTTCAACCATGCGCACATCTACGCCTCCGTGCCGCTGGCCTACCCGCCGCTGTTGTACCTGCTGGCGCGCATGCTCGCGCTGCTGCGACGCGGGCACGACGAGGGCGCGCGGCGCCCCGGGCCGCTGCGCCTGCTCGTGCCCACTCCCTGGCTGGCGCTCGGCGTGGTCTTCCTGCTCGGCTTTCGGATCGGGCTGAACGTGACCGACTCGAACGTGATCGACGTGGGCTACGCGGGCGTGATCGGCGCTCAGCGGATCGTCAACGACAGGCCCCTGTACGGCTCCTATCCGGCGGACAACGAACACGGCGACACATACGGCCCCGCTAACTACGAGGCGTACGTCCCCTTCCAGCAGATCTTCGGCTGGAGCGGGACGTGGGACGACCTGCCGGCCGCCCACGCCACCGCGATCTTCTTCGACCTGCTGGCCGTCGGGCTGCTGTTCCTGCTGGGACGGCGGATGCGCGGCCCGACGCTCGGCGTGGCGCTCGCCTACGCGTGGGTCTCATACCCGTTCACGCTGTTCGCGCTGGACAGCAACTCCAACGACACGCTGCTCGCCGCGCTGGTGCTGGCGGCGCTGCTGGCGGCGAGCTATCGATCGAAGCTCGCGCCGGGCGCCCGCGGCGCGCTGGCGGCGCTAGCGGGCCTTGCCAAGTTCGCACCGCTGGCGCTCGTCCCGCTGCTCGCCAGCCACGGTCTGCGCGAGCTGGCGCCCTCGCCGCGACGGCGCGCATTCGCCCTGTTCCTGCTTGGTTTCGTGGCCACCGCCGCGCTGGCCTTCATCCCCGCACTCACCCACGACTCGCTGCACACGATCTACGAGCGGACGATCGTCTACCAATCGAACCGCGGCTCGCCGTTCTCGGTGTGGGGGCTCTACGGGCTGCCCGGTCTGGAGCGCGTGGCGGAGATCGCCGCGGTGGCGCTCGCGGTGGCGCTCGCGCTGCTCCCCCGCCGCCCCGACCTAGTCGGCCTGGCCGCGGCCTGCGCGGCGGTGCTGATCGCCACGGAGCTGGGGCTGGAACACTGGTTCTACCTCTACATCCCGTGGTTCTTCCCGCTGGTGATGCTGGCGCTGCTCGGACGCTTCAGCGATCCGTCGGGGCACCCGCCGGACGCGCCATCAGCACCTGCTCGATCGACGCGGCCCGCAGCGCTCCTGAGCACCTGACGAGCACCCCCATCAGCCACGGGTCCTCCTCGGAGGTCTCAAAGCGCACGGGCATCTGCGTGAGCAGCGACTCGATCGCCTGCTCGCGCTTGACGCCGATGACGCCGCCGCGCGGCCCCGTCATGCCGACGTCGGTGATGTAGGCGGTGCCGCCGGGGAGCACGCGTGCGTCGGCGGTGGGCACGTGCGTGTGCGTGCCCACCACGGCGGTGACGCGGCCGTCCAGATGCCAGCCCATGGCCACCTTCTCCGAGGTCGCCTCCGCGTGCACGTCCACGAGGATGTGCTCGACGTCGCTCAGTTCTCCGAGGGCGACCTCGATCTCCGTGAACGCCGAGCGGCCGGCGCGCAGGTAGAGGTTGCCGCTGAGGCTGACCACGCCCAGGCGCGTGCCACCGTGCTCGACCACGCACACGCCGTGACCGGGCTGGCTGCGCAGGTAGTTGGCCGGCCGCACGATCCGCTGCTCGCGGTCCAGGTAGGGGTAGATCTCACGCCGGTGGTAGGCGTGGTTGCCGAGCGTGATCGCATCCACGCCGGCGGCGAGCATCTGTTCGGCGATCTTCGGCGTGATGCCAAGCCCTCCCGCGGCGTTCTCGCCGTTGACCACCACGAACGTGGGGGCGTGGCGCTCGCGCAGCACGGGCAGGGAGTCGAGCAGCGTGCGCCGGCCGAGGCCGCCCACGACGTCGCCCACGAACAGGATGCTGACCGTGCCCGCGCCCTGCGCGGAGGATGGCTCGCGGGCGCCCGGCACGGCTCCGGCGGCCGCCTCGGACTCAGCCATACTCTGGCGATGGTTGCAGGGAAGTGAGCGGCGTTACCGAGAAAGCCCCCGAGGTCGCGCCGCCGAGCGTCGAGGAGCGGGGGCTGGCCGCATCCTCCGAGCACGAGCCGCGCGACCGATCGGAGATCGGCCAGCTGCGGGCGGTGGTGCCGCGCTGGGTCCAGCTCGTGCTGCTGCCGCTGGCGCTGCTGGCCGTGTGGGCGGTGGCGAAAGCCTCCGGGAAAGTGCTGGTGATCTTCATCGTCGCGGCGCTCATCGCGCTGATCCTCAACCCGGCCGTCGCGCTGCTCCAACGCGCGAGGCTGCCGCGTGGTCTGGCGGTGCTGGCCGTGTACCTGGCATTCTTCCTCGCGCTCAGTGGAATCGGCGTGCTGCTCGCCAACCCTATCTCCAACCAGGTCGCCTCGTTCAGCCGCGACGTGCCGAACCTGGTCAGGAAAGCGAACAGATCGCTTGCCGAACTCCAGAACACGCTCAACAGCAGCGGCGTGCACGCGCAGTTCATCAAGCAGGGCGAGACCGCGTTGCAGACCCTGCAGGACAAGCTCGTCAAGGGCTCCAGCTCGATCGTCTCCTTCGGCGGGGGCCTGCTCACAGAAGTCGTGACCGCGGGCTTCGACGTTCTGCTGGTGTTCGTGCTGTCGGTCTACATGCTGCTCTACGGGCAGCGCATCGGCAGGCTGATCCGCAAGTACATGCCGGATGGCGACGGCACGCCCGCCGATGACTACCCGACCCTCGTCCAGAGCGCGGTCGCGCGCTACGTGGGCGGGCAGCTGCTGTTCAGTCTCATCATGGGCGCCACCGCCGGCATCTCCCTGTACGTGTTCGGGGTCCTCGGGATATTCCCCGACGGGCGCAGATACGCGGTGGTGTTCGCCGTCTTCTACGGGCTGATGGAGCTCGTTCCCTACATCGGCCCGATCGTGGGCGCGCTGCCAGCGGTGCTGATCGCGCTGTTCAACGACCCGGTCTCCGCGCTGTGGGTGGCGCTGATGTTCGTGGCGCTGCAGCAGCTGGAGGGGCACATCGTGGCGCCGCAGATCTTCGGGCACACGCTGCGGATCAATCCGCTGCTGG
>DAINPC010000226.1:0-3867 GCA_036743695.1 Solirubrobacteraceae bacterium
GCGACCATCGCTGTGCCACGCCGCCGCCTGCCTGCAGGCCTCTTCCAGCACCCAGAGCCCGATCGGGACGATCAGCCCGGTGTACTCGGCAATCGGGATGAAGATGTCCGGGCCCAGGACTCCACGGGTGGGATGGCGCCAGCGGATCAACGCCTCGACACCGATCGTGCGCTGCGTGTGCAGATCGAAGGTGGGCTGGTAGAGCAGGAAGAACTGTTCCCCGTCAAGTGCGTCCTGCAGCTCCGTCTCAAGTGCGAAGCGGTCCTGGGCCTCGACCTGCATGCTCGTCTCGAACAGGATGTAGCGACCCCTGCCCGCTCGCTTGGCTTCATACATTGCAAAGTCTGCGTCTCGCAGGAGCTCCTCGATGGAGTCGCCGCGGCCCACCGCCAGGCCGATGCTCGCGGTGACCGAGAGCACCTTTCCCCCCTCCTCGAGCTCGATCGGCTCGCGCAACACGCTGAGCAGACGCTCGACGAGGAGGTAGGGCGGGACGTTGTGCGCGCCCGGCTCGATCAGCACGACGAACTCGTCTCCTCCGAGGCGGCCGACGGTGTCCTGCTCGCGGACCACGCCCTCGAGTCTGTCGGCGATGGTCTTCAGAACTCGATCGCCGGCTGGGTGGCCGAACGTGTCGTTGACATGCTTGAAGCCGTCGAGGTCGACAAACAGCGCCGCCACCATGCTGGAGCCGCGGCGGGCTCTGGCGAGCATTCCCTCGCCCCGATCGAGCACGAGCGCACGGTTCGGCAGCCCGGTCAGGGTGTCGTGGAAGGCATGGTGGCGTAGGCGCTCCTCGAGCGCCTTGCGCTCGCTGAGATCCCAGATGTTCAGCACGATCCCCTCCCACGCCGGATCCTCCAGCAGGTTGGTGGCGTGCACCTCACATGTTCGCTTGCTGCCGTCGCGGTGGAGCAGGCGCAGCTCCCGGCTCGCGGTGCTCTCCGCGGCGCAGAGCTCCAGGAGGGAGGGGACGTCGTCGGGCTCAAGCCAGTCGCTCAACCTGGCCCCCTGGAGCTCTCGCGGCGCATACCCGAGCATCGACTCAACCGCGCCCGCCTGGTAGATGACGGTCGTGTCCGCCTCGACCACGGTGATCATGTCCGAGCCGTGCTCGACCAGCGCCTGCAGGCGTCGCTCGCTGTCGATCAGGATCCCCTGCTCGATCTCTGCCCGCAAGCGTCGGCGACGCGCTCTTGCGAGACCGACCAGCAGCAGCACCAGGAGCGTGCCGGCCACCGCCACGATCCCCAGCGTCGCTCGCCACGCCGCTGCATCAGCGGCCTTTGTCTGGCTGGTCAGTTGGCCGTCGGCCTTGACGATCTCGGCCTTCAGCTTGACCGCGAGCGCCTGTATGTACCGGTCGTGAAGGACGTTCGCCTCGCGGAGCCGATGCTGGGAGATGAGGCCCATCATGACGGCCGTACGGGCATCGACCAGCGCGGCGTCCGCTCGCAGCGCCCGCGCGATGGGCGATTGCCAGAAGCGGTTGAGGTCCGTGATCGCCCGAGCGAGCTGGTCGCGGCGCAGCTTGCTCAGGGGAAACTCCGACGGGCCGGCGGGCGCACCTTCCAGCAGCGCTTCCGGAGACGCGATCACGCCTTCCAGTGCGCCCGGGGCGGCCGCGAGCGCGATCTGAGCTCGGCGCAGATTGTCCTTCTCGCCGGCGCGCCCTCGAACCACGGCAACGGTGGCGAGCAACGCGCCCATCACCCCGGCCACGGTCAGCAGCGACCACACGTTGTGGCGAAGCCATCCGCGCACGCCGCCTGGATGGCGTGCGGGCGAGCTCGGTCGCGAGACGCGAGGCATTGTCATGTATCGGGGGGCCCAGCCGCTGCTTCAACCACCGTCCACACGGTGGACATGTGATGCCCGCGAGCAGCTGCTCGTGCTCGTCTCCTGCACAAGGAGAACGGCTCAGGGGCGGTGGACTGCAGATCGAACGGCGGGGCCGGCGTGGGTGCTCCAGCGCGAGGCGCGGTGGTGGATTCGGCGCTCGCGGTCGTGGAGTCGGCGCTCGCGGTCGTGGTGTCGGCGAGCGATCGGCGGGCCGGGCGGGCGAACGCTGTAGAAGCGCCGCTTGCCGAGTTCGACGAGTGCGAGGTAGACCAGGATCATCGCTACCACGGCGGCGAGGAAGCTGGCGGGCAGCGCGGTGAAGCCGAGGACGTGAGCGAGCGGGGAGAATGGCAGCAGGAGGCCTACCGCCACGCAGACGATAGTGGCGATGGCGAGCGGCGTGCTTGGCCTGCTGCGGAAGAACGGGACGCGGCGGGTGCGGATCGCAAAGATGATCAGGCTCTGCGTCGCGAGTGACTCGACGAACCAGCCCGACCTGAACAGCGGCGCGTGGGCGTTGAAGACCCAGATCATGATCCCGAAGGTGGCGAAGTCGAAGATCGAGCTGATCGGACCGAAGAAGGTCATGAAGCGGCGGATGAACCTGGTGTCCCAGTGCGCCGGACGCTGGAGCTGCTCCTCGTCGACGTTGTCGGTGGGGATCGTCATCTCGCTGCCGTCGTAGAGCAGGTTGTTGAGCAGGATCTGCGTTGGGAGCATCGGCAGGAAGCTCAGGATCAGCGAGGCCCCGCCCGCGCTGAACATGTTTCCGAAGTTCGAAGAGGTGCCCATCAGGACGTACTTGATCGTGTTGGCGAAGATGCGCCGACCCTCGATGACCCCGCCGGCGAGGATGCCGAGATCCTTGTCGAGCAGCACGATGTCGGCGGCGTCCTTGGCCACGTCCGTCGCGGTCTGCACTGAGATCCCCACGTCGGCGTCGTGGAGGGCGACCGCGTCGTTGACTCCGTCGCCGAGGAACCCGACCGTCGAGCCAAGCGCGCGCTGGGCCTTGATCAGCCGCGACTTCTGCTCCGGCGTCACGCGCGCGAAGATCGTGGTCTTCGGCAGCACGGCCGCGAGCTGGGCGTCGTCGAGTCGATCGAGCTGGGTGCCCGTGAGCGTTCCCTGCACGGCCAGGCCGATGTCCGAGCAGACCTTCTCCGCGACGCGGTCGTTGTCGCCGGTGATGACCTTCACCTCCACATCCAGGCGCCTGAGCTGGTCGATGGCCTCGCGTGCGTCGGCCTTGGGACGGTCGACGAACGTGAGAAAGCCCGTGAGTTGCAGGTCGCGCTCGTCCTCCGCGTCCAGGCTCGTGCGGCCGTCGCCGGAGCGCGTTCCCACCGCGATCACGCGGCTGCCCGCGGCGAACTGGCCGTCGAGTACCGCCTGCGCCTGGGGCGGGACCCCCGCACAGCGCGCGAGGAGCGTCTCGGGTGCGCCCTTGACGATGACCTGACGCTCGCCATCGGGGCCTTCCACGAGCACGGACGCCAGGCGACGCTGGTAGTCGAAGGGGCGCTCGGCCAGGCGCCGAGCGCCCCCGGCGCCGGCCCGGCGGGCGCCCGGCGCCTGCCAGAGCGCCTGGTCGAGCTGATTGCCGCCGATCACGTGCCCATCGGAGAGCGTCGCGTCGTTGCAGAGCAGTCCGGCCCGCAGCACGGCATCCGACGGCCGGCCGTCGGCGTCCAGGGCGGCCGCGAACGTGATGCTGCCCTCCGTCAGCGTGCCGGTCTTGTCGGTGAACAGCACCACGATGTTGCCGAGATCCTCGATGCTCACCAGGCGCTTGACCACGACGGCGTGCTCGGCCAGGTGCTTGGCGCCTGTGGAGAGGCTGATGGTCACGATCGCCGGCAGCAGCTGAGGTGTGAGGCCGACGGCGATGGCAAGCGCAAAGAGCACGGACCCCAGCAGCGAGCGGCCGAGCACCACGTTGATGACCAGGATCGTGCCGGCGAGCACGGCGGTCACCCGGACGAGCAGCAGCGAGAAGTCGCGCAGACCGAGCTGGAAGGCGGT
>DAINPC010000227.1:0-3846 GCA_036743695.1 Solirubrobacteraceae bacterium
ACATGCACCACGAGCCCGAGGGCGCGTTCACGGGCGAGATCTCCGCGGCGATGCTCAGCGAGCTGGACGCGCGCGGGGTGGTGCTCGGGCACTCCGAGCGTCGCGCCATGTTCGGCGAGACGGACAAGGCGCTGGCGCTGAAGGTGCCGGCGGCGCTGGCGGCGGGGCTGGTTCCGATCCTGTGCGTGGGCGAGACCGAGCAGGAGCGCGACAACAACGACACCGACCGCAAGCTGCGCCAGCAGATCAAGGAGGACCTGGCGGGTGTCCCGGGCGAGCGCCTGGCGGAGGTGGTGATCGCCTACGAGCCGATCTGGGCGATCGGCACGGGCCGCGTGGCAACCGCCGAGCAGGCTCAGGAGGCGATCGCCTTCATCCGCGCGCTGGTGGGAGACCGCGACAAGCAGGCGGCGGGGCAGGTGCGGATCCTCTACGGAGGCTCGGTCAAGCCGGAGAACGCCGCCGAGCTGCTGGCGCTGGCCGACGTGGACGGCGCGCTAGTGGGAGGCGCCTCGCTGGAGGCGGAGAGCTTCGCCGCGATCGTGGCCGCGACGGGGCGCTCGCCGGCCGTCACCGGACCGCCGCCGACGCGATGAGCCTCCCGGCCGGGCCCGCGAGCCTTCCCGCCCCACGCGCCTGTCTGATCGTGCTCGACGGCTGGGGCATCGCCGAGCCCGGTCCCGGCAACGCCGTGTCGCTGGCCAGTACGCCCGTGTTCGACGAGCTGTGGGGCGCCTACCCGCATACCACGCTGACCGCTTGGGGCCGCGCGGTGGGGCTGCCGGAAGGGCAGATGGGGAACAGCGAGGTGGGGCACCTGAACCTCGGCGCGGGGGCGGTGGTGCGCCAGGACCTGGCGAGAATCGACGACGCCATCGCCGACGGCTCGCTGGCCCAGAATGAGGTGCTGCGGGCGGCGTTCGCTGACGCGCCGCGCGTGCACCTGCTGGGGCTGGTCTCCGACGGCGGTGTGCACTCCTCGCTGGATCACCTGCGCGCGCTGATCGGGCTGGGGCGGGCGCTGGCGGTCAAGGACCTGGTCGTGCACGCCTTCACCGACGGGCGCGACACGCTGCCGCACGCGGGCGCGGGCGCGCTGCGCGAGCTCGAAGAGATCCCCGGCGCGCGGGTGGGCTCGGTGGTTGGCCGCTACTGGGCGATGGACCGCGATCGCCGCTGGGACCGCACGCAGCGCGCCTACGACATGCTCGTGTCCGGGCGGGCCCCGCACCACGCGCCCAGCGGTGAGCAGGCCGTCCAAGACGCCTACCGGCGGGGCGAGACGGACGAGTTCATCGAGCCGACGCTGGTCGGGGAGGACGCGCGGATACGCCCCACGGACAGCGTGATCGCGTTCAACTTCCGCCCCGATCGGATGCGCCAGATCACCCGCGCGCTGGCCGAGCCCGCCTTCGGCGCGACCGGGCCGCGACCGGGCCGGCGCAGCTCGCCGAAGGACGGTGAGGAGCTGCCCGGCTGGGAGGGCCGCGGCGGCGCGAGCGGGCAGCCGCCGACCGCGCCGATCTCCCGCTACGCGACGCTGACCCGCTACGAGGAGGGCTGGCCCTATCCGGTGGTGTTCTCGCCGGAGCACCCGGCGACGACGCTCTCGCTGGTGCTGGAGCAGGCGGGCGCCTCGCAGCTGCACGTGGCCGAGACGGAGAAGTACGCGCACGTGACCTACTTCTTCAACGGCGGTGACGAGGCGCCGCTGCGCGGCGAGCGCCGCGAGATGGTCGCCTCGCAGCGGGACGTCCCCACATACGACCACAAGCCGCAGATGAGCGCCCGCGAGGCGGCCGCCGCGTTCGTGGGCGCCTGGCGCGAGGGGCCTCCGCGGTTCGGGATCATCAACTTCGCCAACGCGGACATGGTGGGGCACACGGGCGTGATCGACGCGGCTGTGCAGGCGATCGAGACGGTCGACGAGTGCCTGGGCCGGGTGGTGGCGGCGGTGCACGAGAGTGGCGGCGCGTGCGTGGTGACCGCCGACCACGGCAACGCCGACCACATGCTCGAGCCGGACGGCAGCCCCAACACGGCTCACTCGATGAACCCGGTGCCGCTGATCGTGACGAGCAGCGGGCTCTCGCTGCGCGAGCGCGACGGGATCCTGGCGGACGTCGCTCCGACGGTGCTCGAGGTGCTCGGGATCGACCAGCCTGCGGCGATGACCGGCCGGACGCTGATCGTGGGCCGCTAAGTTCTTCTGATGGGCGGCCTCCCGGCCGCCTGCTGGGTGCGCAGTTCGACGAGGAGGCGTGATGCAGGCAGAGGCGGGCGAGCAAACGGTGGAGGGTGGACGGCGCTCACGTGGCCTGCTCGCGTTGTTCTTCATCGGCTCAGGCGTCAACCACTTCGCTCAGCCGCGCTTCTACGAAGCGATCGTGCCGCCGAGCCTGCAGGAGCGGGCCAAGCTCGTGGTCGACGTCAGCGGAGTCGCCGAGGTGATCGGCGGGGTGGCGGTGATCCTGCCGTGGACGCGCCGCCTCTCCGGGCTGGGTCTGGTCGCGGTGCTTGCGGCGGTCTTCCCCGCGAACCTCTACATGGCGCGCGAGCCCAAGCGCTTTCGCCGGATTCCTCGCTGGGCCCTTTATGCACGGCTTCCGCTGCAGCCGCTGATGATGTTGTGGGCATGGAGGGCAACGCGGCGATGACGGCTCTCGCCCGTGAGATGGCACGCGACGCTGCTATCTTCGCTTAAGAAGGCCTTTAGATCCGGACCGCCATGTCGACTGCGACCGCCGTCAAGATTCCCTCCTCCGAGCAGGAGGCCACCCTCACCTTCGGGGAGCTGCGCGCCTGGCGCAGCCTGCTGCGGGCACACGCCTGCTTGGCCAAGCGGCTTGACTCGGAGTTGGAGCGCGCGCACCGCCTGCCGATGACCTCATACGAGGTACTTGGGCACCTGCAGGAGGCGAGCGGTGGGCGGATGCGCATGTGCGACCTGGCCGAGCAGGCACAGCTGTCGCGCAGCGGCCTGACTCGGATGGTGGATCGCCTGGAGCGCGAGCGCCTGTTGGAGCGCTGCTCCTGCGAACACGACGCCCGCGGCTCCTACGCCTGCCTCACCGACACGGGCCGCGAGCGCGTGCAAGAAGCGCGCGTTACGCACCTGACGGTCGTCAGGGAACACTTCTTCTCGCATTTCTCCGAGAGCGAGCTGAGCGTCCTGGCGGACATGTGGGAGCGCATCGCTCCCTGCGGCAACGGCAACGGCTGCTGAGCGCGCCGCCCTGCGCTCTACTCGCCCGTAGGCCCGCCGTCGGAGTGGGGGCCACGTGAGCGCGTCGCCCGTCGATGGCGGCGGTGCATCACGAGCCCGGTGACGATCGCGAGCAGCACGGCGGCCAGGCCGAACAGCCCGAAGGCTTCGATGACGTTGCCGGCCGAGTGGCCGAGGTAGTAGGCGATCACCCCGATGGCCGTGGCCCAGGTGATTCCGCCGAGGGCGTTCCACAGCACGAACGAGCGCCAGTGCATGTGCGTGGCGCCCGCCAGCCACGAGGCCCACACGCGCAGGCCGAGGACGAAGCGGCCAAGGAACACCGCCTTCGGACCGTGGCGCTCGAAGAACGGCTGGCCGATCTCCAGCACCTGCAGGCGCTGGCGGTGAAAGAGGCCGGGCCGCTCCAGCAGCCAACGCCCGCCCTTGCGCCCGATCAGATAGCCGATGTTGTCGCCCACGATCGCGCCCGCGGCCGCCAGTCCGATCACCAGCTCGATTTTCAGCTTGCCCTGGCTGGCAAGGACGGCTGCGGTTATCAGGCCGGTCTCGCCCGGGACGGGCAGGCCGCCGGACTCGCTCATGACGATCAGGAACAGCAGCGGGTAGCCAAAGACCTG
>DAINPC010000228.1:0-3820 GCA_036743695.1 Solirubrobacteraceae bacterium
AGCTCGATCGCCCTCTCGGTCGAGAGGCGGGGAAGCACGGTGTCCAGCGCCTGGTCCTCTGCGACGCCCGCCTGGAAGGCTTCCTCGCCGCGGAAGCCCGCAGCGATCTTCAGGGCCTCGCGGCGGTTCTCGCCGAGGCTGGGGAACACGCCGACGAGGAACTCCGTGTTGGGGATCGGCTGGCCGACCTCCAGCGAGGCGTGCCAGGCGGCAAGCAGGTGCAGGTCCTCCTCGTCCAGGTCGGCGATCGCCTTGGCGTAGTGGACGGACAGCTCCTGGTCGGGGATGTCGTCCACCCACGCCCGCACGACCTCGCCCACCAGCTGGCGGCGCGCCTCGCGCCCGACGGACTCGGCGATGACACGGATCGCATCTTGGGGCTCGATGAAACAGAGTGGCATCGCGACGACTCCCGGTGGGTTGGGAACTGCTGACTGCAAAGACTGTAGGTGGCCGTGTGGACGGCATTTCTCGCCGCCGGCCACCCCTCCTGCCGCCGCGAAATCGGCGGGCGCGCGCCACGGCCCGCTCAGAGGCCCAGGGCATCGCCGGCGCGTTCGTAGGCGCCGTCGTCGAGCGTCTGCGGCGGGAAGCCCAGCGTGGCGCGCCCAGGCGCGGCCCAGTTGGCGAGCGCGAGATCGAGCGTCTCCACTGGCACCGATACGGCCTGGGCGAGCGCGGTGGCCCTGCGGTCGAGCAGCAGCGGGTCGCCGATGCCGAAGACGCGCTTGGCGGCCAGCGTGGTGGGATCGTCGCCCGCAAGCCCGCGGGCTCCGGCGAGGTGCAGCGACTGCGCGCGCAGCTCATAGCAACCGAGCCGCCCCAGGGTCAGCAGCAGTTCGTAACGGCCCACCCGTCCAAGGCCTGGGAGCGCAAGCCGCTCGAACAGCCGCTCGAAGCGGCGCTCGGGACTCCACGCCGGATCGCCAGCCAGAGCGACGGCCTGCGCGCCTGCGGGGCCTCCCGCGCGCTGCACCCATTGGCGGTAGGCGGTCAGCGTGCCCGCGCCTCGGGCTGGATCGTGGCAGCTGCGAGGCCCGAGCGGTATGCCCTCCAGGTCCGGCAGATCGCCGTCGGGCGCGAGCGTCGGAGCCTCATCCAGGACCCGGCGTATCCCCGCGAACGGATCGTCCTCGTCCTGCAGCGGGGAGAGGTAGGCGATCAGGAAGCAAGTCCAGCTGGCCCGCTCCAGATCCTCGCCGGACAGCGCGCGGGCCTCGCCGTAGAGGCCGGGAGGCTCGGCGCCGAGGGCGAGCAGCCGACCGCTGGAGAAGGCGATCTCCCCCGCCAGGCGAGTTGCATCGGCGGAGGCGCGAACGCCGGGCACCAGCGCCGAGCGGTAGCCGTCGTCCTCGGCGCGACCCTCACGGTGAACCCGCAGCCCGTCACCGCGCCCGCGCCCGCCTCCGCGCCGGCTGGAGCCCGCACCGGAGCGGGCGCTCCCGGCGCCGCCGGCGCGCGAGGCGCTGCGCCCGCTCGCCGCGTTGGCGGGCAGGCTCTTGCTGCAGATCGGGCAGCGATCTAGAAAGCGGTTGTGGCGGCAGAAGGTCGGCATGGCGCCGGTGGGAGGTATCCGTTCGCGCGCGCCCGTGCGGCGCCCGCTGCGCGCTCCCTGGCCAGTGCGTGGAGGTAGTCGTCGAAGTCAACTTGGATGGTGTGGCGCTTGGAGGCCACGTAGCGCTGGCGCATCGCCGCCTGGTCGGCGGCGATGTCCGCGCGCATCTCCGCCTGGGAGGGGAGCGCGTAGTCGCCCAGCAGGTGGTCGCCCACCCATGCGCCCTGGGCCTCGGCGAGCGGCATGATCGCTCCCAGCGGTTGGAGCAGGCCGATGAAGAAGACGTTGGGGATGTCCGGGTGAAAGACCCGGCGGAACAGCTCTATGTGGTTCTCGGGCGCGGAGATGAAGTCCTCGTCGAAGAACGGGAAGCTGATCTTGTAGCCGGTGCAGTAGACCACCACGTCCGCCTCCACGGTGCTGCCGTCCACGAAGCGCACCTGCGAGCCCTCGAATGAGTCGATGTTGGGCTTGGGCGTGATCGTGCCGTGCTGCATGCGGTCGAGGATGCGTCCGGAGATGGTGGGGTGCGCCTCGCCGAAGCGGTGGTCGGGCTTGGGCAGGCCGTAGCGCTCCGGCGGTCCGGCGTAGCTGCGGATCAGCTGCTGGATGAGCCGCTGGCGGATCTTGAAGGGAACGCGCGGATCGTTGCGGATCTGGTCGACTGGTTTGCCGAACATGTACTTGGGGATGATCCACACGCCCTGGCGCGCAGCCAGGTGGGTGCTGGCGGCGACGTAGGAGGACTCGACGGCGATGTCCATGGCGGAGTTGCCCATGCCCAGCACCACCACCCGCTTGCCCGCGAAGATCGAGTTGTCGATGTAGGAGTGCGCGTGCAGCTGCTGGCCGGGAAACGACTCCGAGCCGGGAAACGCGGGTTCGGGCCAACGTGGGCTCCAGTGATGGCCGTTGGCGACGATCAGCGCGTCGTAGTGGCGCGTCTCGCCCGTGTCCAGCTCCACCGTCCAGCTGCCGTCCCGCTCGCGGGCGGCGTGCTCCACGCCCGTCTCGAAGGTGATCCTGTCGCGGAAGCCGAAGTGATCGACGTATTCCTCGAAGTAGGCCGCGATCTGCGCGTGGTGTGGGAAGTCGGGGTAGGAGGCGGGCATGGGGAAGTCCGAGTACTCCATCCGTGGGCGCGAGGTGTTGATGAACAGGTCGCGGTAGGCCGCGGACATGCCGTTCTTGTTCTCGAACACCCAGTTGCCGCCCACGCGGTCAGACTTCTCAAAGCAGTCGAAGTCGATGCTGCGCTCGTGCAGCGCCTTGGCCGCAGCGATCCCAGAGGAGCCCGCGCCGATCAGGCAGACCGTCGCCCGCGGCTGCTCGCCGGCGGCTGCATGGTGACCGTTCTCCGAGGGCTGCTCCATCACGCCCCAGCCTAGAAGAAACACCGTGCACGGGCGCCGCCCTGTCCGGTGCTACGGGCGTGGCCGGGCCTGCGCGCGCAAACCGGCGCCGATGCCGGGGCTCACGTGCTGGGGCGGACCCTCGGGACCGTCGTCTGCGTCGGCGTGCCCCGCGAGGCCGTCGTCCTCGCCGTCGGGCGCTGCGAGTTTCCCGTCGCCGTTGCGCCGCGCGGCGAGATAGCGATCGACCATGCGCGCGCACTGGCGTCCCTCGTTGATCGCCCACACGATCAGCGACTGGCCGCGGCGGGCGTCGCCGGCGGCGAACACTCCGCCCACGGAGGTCGTGTAGGGCTCGACCGCCTTGACGTTCCCACGCGGATCCTTCTCCACTCCGAGCTGGTCCAGCAGCTCCTGCTCGGGGTGCAGGAAGCCCATCGCCAGCAGCACCAGTTGCGCGGGCAGCGCGCGCTCGGTGCCCGCCACCGGCGCAAACGGCGGCTGCGGCTGCGCCTGCGCGATCTGCAGGGCCGCCACCGCTCCGCGGCCGTCGTCGGCGAAGCTGGTGGTTGTGACGGAGTAGTCCTGCTCGCCCACGCCCTGCGTGCGGGCCTCCTCCATGGCGTAGCTGAGGCGGTACTTCAGCGGCCACTCCGGCCACGGGGTGCGCTCGTCGGGGCGGTGCGCGGGCGGCTCGGAGAGCAGCTCCAGCTGCACCACCGAGCGGGCGCCCTCGCGCAGCGAGTTGCCCACGCAGTCCGCGCCCGTGTCGCCGCCGCCGATCACCACCACGTCCTTGTCCCTGGCCGAGATCTCCTGCTCCGCGGCGGGCTGCGGAGCGGTCGGCTCGGGGCCGAGCTCGCGCGCGACCCAGCGGTTGCGCTGGTAGAGGTAGTCCATCGCGAAGTGCACG
>DAINPC010000229.1:0-3799 GCA_036743695.1 Solirubrobacteraceae bacterium
CCCCGGCCCTCGCCGACGAGACCGTGCTGCTTCGCCCATGCCGGGAAGCGGACGTGCCGGGCAAACTTGATGGCCTCTAGCGATCCCGTCATCCAGAGGTTCTCGTGGCCGGCAGCGGAGCCCTTCACCGAGCAGGACGCGCGCGGCTACTTCGCCGACCGGCAGTCCGCGCGGCTGCGCGGGCAGGGAGTTCAGCCTTCTCTTCCCGAACCCCACGATGAGCAAGACGTGCTTGGTTGTGCCTCTATGTGCCCCTGGATCGTGAGCGGGTCAGTGCCGTCGTCGGGTGCTGGCTCGCCCCCACCTCTCGTGGCCGCGGGGTTGCCTCTAACGCCGTCCGGCTGCTTGGGATGTGGGGGTTCACGACGTTGGGGCTGGCTGGGATCGAGCTGACGTGTGCGCCGGAGCACACAGCTTCCCAGCGCGTCGCGACACGCTGCGGCTTTGTGCGTGAGGGCGTCATGCGTTCCCATATGGCTTTCAAGGGTGGCCGGCGGGACACCATGTTTGTTCAGCCTTCTGCCCGGGCAGCTGCGGTAGCAAGCCGTCGGGATCATCTTCTGCTGACCGGTCCCCGCACTGTCAGTGCAGTCAGGGCGCGCCTAGGGTGGAGTGCATGCCTGTGCTGCCTGGTCACCGACCGTCCTTGCTGCTGGAACTGAACCTCGCTGAGCTTCCTGCCGCGCCGGATGCCGACGATCCGCTCGCTCGGCTGCGCTCACGTGGCCGGCATCAGCTCCGTCCCACGCTGCGCGCGCTGCACGAGGCTGCCGCCGACCCGCGCGTTGTCGGGCTGATCGCCAAGGTCGGCGCCTCGCTGCCGTGGGCTGCCATGCAGGAGCTTCGCCTTGGTGTGCGTGCCTTCTGCGCAAGCGGCAAGCCGACGCTCGCGTGGGCGGAGAGCTTCGGAGAGGGCTCTGGCGACATGGCTGCTTATGTGCTGGCGACCGGGTTCGACCAGATCTGGTTACAGCCAGGCGGGGGACTGGGCCTGCTCGGCGTCGGGGTGGAGACGACGTTCGTGCGCGGCGCGCTCGACAAGCTGGGCATCGAGCCGCAGTTCGAGCAGCGTTACGAGTTCAAGAACGCCGCCGACCGCGTCATGCGCACGGAGTTCACGCCGGCCCACCGCATCGCCCTCGACCGCCTTGCGCAGTCAGTCTTTGCCGAGGCGGCCACCGCAATTGCCCAGGGGCGGGGAATCGAGGCCGCACGCGTGCGCGAGCTCGCGGACACCGGGCCGCGCACGGCGCCAGAGGCGCTCGAGGCCGGGTTGGTTGACGCCCTGGGCTACCGAGACCAGGCGTATGCCACGATGCGCGCGCAGGTCGGCGCCGATGCCGGGCTGCTCTTCGCCGATCGGTGGCGCCCAGCGCGTCGTCCGCATCTCCCGGCCCGCCGCAAGGGCCACGTCGCCCTCGTCGAGGTGCACGGCACGATCGTCTCGGGGCGCACGCGCCGTGCTCCGATGGGACGCCAGGTCGGCAGCGACTCCGTCGGGGCAGCCCTGCGCGTCGCGACCAACGACGAGCACGTCCGCGCGGTCGTCCTGCACGTCGACTCCCCCGGGGGTTCGGCCGTCGCATCGGACACGATCTGGCGCGAGGTGTGCCGCGTGCGCGACGCGGGCAAACCCGTGATCGTGTCGATGGGCGAGGCGGCCGCCTCGGGTGGCTACTACATCGCCTGTCCTGCCGACGTGATCGTGGCGTTGCCCTCGACACTTACCGGATCCATCGGCGTGTTCGGCGGCAAGATGGTGGTGCGCGAGCTCTTCGAGCGCCTTGGGCTGACCACGGGGACGGTGTCGCACGGGGATCGGTCGCTCATGTTCTCCTCGCGGCGCGGCTTCACCGATGACGAGCGCGAGCGCCTCGCCGCCACCATCGACGCGATCTATGAGGACTTCGTGGCTAAAGTGGCCCAGGGCCGCCGCCGCCCAGTCGCCGAGATCGAGGGCATCGCACGCGGCCGGGTGTGGACGGGCAGCGACGCACTCGAGCACGGTCTGGTCGACCAGCTGGGCGGCTTACGTGATGCCGTGCAGATCGCCCGCTCACGCGCGGGCCTGCCGGCCGATGCGCCGGTGCGCCACGCCATTCATGTGGCCCCGCTGGCCCGGCTCGGGCGCGCGAAGAACACCGAGGACCCGCGCGCGGTGGCGAGCACCATGTTCCCTGGGCTCTCCGAGCTCGCCGCCGCATTAGGGCTTCCCGCCACGGCTGCGTTGCGCATGCCATCGATCACAGTGCGATAAGGCCGATTCTTACGCTTGGTGGGATGGTTCGAGCTCGCCCGCCCCGGCAAACCACAGCGCAGCCAGCCGGTGCCTGACCTGGCTCTGGGTTCTGGCTTGGGGCTCAGGAGGGCAGGCGAGGGTGGGTCTTGAGCCAATGCGACCACATCGCGGATTAGGTCGCCGTACTGTGTGACTTGTCAAAGGATATCGCCAAGCTTGGCCTCTGAAGCGTACTGGTGATGACCATCGGACCCCCGCGATACCGCCCATGCACAACCTGGAACAGTCAAAGCCGCTGTTCATCCATACGATCCAGATCAGGCAGGTTCCGAACGTGCCCACCGCCCAATCACAGCGAAGGCAGTCATTGGCTTGCCCAGCCCGGACTTGTGCCGATGGAGTCTGACTTGGTTACTTCATTGACGCTGATCTCCCTGGTGAGGGCCGGGCTTAGATGACACTCGCTACAGATCACAACAGGGAACTGACCAAGGTCCGGGAGGCCGTGTCGGACGCCATCGTCAACAGCGCGTACCTGTGGCAGATGGCCACCGATCAGCGTGGCGTCATCCAGATCTTCAACGTGGGCGCAGAGGCGATGTCGGGGTTTGCCGCTGCCGATGTCGTGGACCGAATCACTCCCGCGGACATCTGCGATCCGCAGGAGCTCGCCAAGCGGGCGGCGGCGCTCAGCACGGAGCTGGACACACCGATCGCGCCCGGTTTCGAGGCACTCGTCTTCAACGCCAAGCGCGGCATCGAGGACCGTTATGAGCTGACGTATGTGCGCAAGGACGGCAGCCGCTTCCCCGCCACGGTCTCGGTGACTGCGATACGTGATGCCCAAGATGACATCATCGGTTACCAGTTGACCGGGACCGACCGCACGGCCCGCCAACAGGGCAAGGCAGGCTCCGCCCATGGCCGCCACCCAGAAGACGTTTCCGCTTCCGCCTCCACCGTGACAATGCCGGCCAGCATCCTCATCGTCGATGACGAGGGTGCGAACCGCCGGCTGCTCCAGGCTCAGCTCAGGCACGAGGGGTATGTCACGCGTACCGCCGCCAGTGGTGAGGAAGCCCTGGCGTCCATCGCAGCGGACATGCCAGACCTGATCCTCCTGGACTACCTGATGCCCCGAATCGACGGGCGACAGGTGGCCGCCGTGGTCAAGGGCGACGCGGCCACCGCCAGCATCCCGATCATCATGGTGACGGCGCTGAATCACCGCGAGGCACGTCTGGCGGCACTGGAGGCGGGCGCGGAGGACTTCCTGACCAAGCCCGTCGATCGGGCCGAGCTCTGGTTGCGCGTGCGCAACCTGCTGCGGTTGAAGAAGGTTGACGGACATCGCTAGAAGCCCTCGTGTTGCTCCAGGGAGAGGGACAGACACTTAAGGCGGATCTGCGACGCTTTGGAAGGCGTTTGAGGCAGGCAAGAACCGATCGATCTCCTGAGCCGATTGGCGATGGGTTTGGTCGCCTGTCGCCCGAGCTGGCTATGGGGCGAGGCAGGGCGGCAAAGCCACCCGCCTAGCCTGAATCAGGTCGCTGCCTAACT
>DAINPC010000230.1:0-3799 GCA_036743695.1 Solirubrobacteraceae bacterium
TGTGTGGGCGCCCCGGGTGTGGGTCGCCCCCGACGAGCACTCGCCGGTGCTGCACCACGGGCGTGTCCGGGGTCCGGCCAGGTTGGTGTTCGGCAAGCCGGTCGTCGTGACCCACGGCAGAGGACGGCACGTGGTGCGCCCCTGCGAGGGGCACCGCATGCGCCGGGGAGAGCGCCGCGCGGAAGTGATCGAGCTCGGCGACGGGCAGGTCGTGGAGGTGCGCCCGTGAGCTTCCCGTTGCGCTACGCGAAGGGCAACGTGCTCCTCGGCCGTGGCGGCGAGGCCGCCGGCCTGTACCGGCTGGCGATGACCTCTTACCCGTATCTGCCGACGGGTGAGAAGTGGGCGCTGCAGCGTCGCCTGCAACGCCTCGCGCACACCATCGCCGCCGACTTCAGCCTGTGGCGGGTCAACCGCGCCTACCCAGCCGAGCGGTATGTGCAGCACACCGCCGGGCTGCTGGACGGGCGCCACCAGGACCCGCAGGCGTGGCAGACGTTCCTGGAGGGGCACCGGGAGCGGCTGCGTGAGCTCGGATCGCACATCCCCGAGTGCTATCTCGCGGTCTCGCTCGCTCCGGGCACCCCGACCAGCGTCGGGTCGGGCTTGCTGCGCGGCGTGGATCGTGTGCGCCGTCGTGTCGAGGAGCTGGCCGGGATCGGCGCCTCCTCCCCGATCTCCGCCGGCGAGCTCTCGGAACTGGCGACACGCGAGCAACGCGTGTACGAGCGGCTGAACGGCGTCATCGCCACGCGGCGCGCGAGGACGATCGAGCTTCAGTGGCTTTTGCGGCGTGCCGCCTCCCGCGGGCTGGCGGAGCCTGAGCTGGACACGCATTGGGAGCCGGACGCATTGGTCGTCTCCGCTCCAGGTGGCGGTGTGGCGTTTCAGCCGCTCGGCCATGACCTGGCCCGGTGTGCGAACGCGGCGATCACCGAGCGCCAGCAGACCCTGATCGTGGACGGTGAGCAGGGCCGCTGCTACCAGGCGATGCTCGCCCTCGGCGCGCTCGCGGACGCACCCGAGTTCCCCGGCTCAACCGCCGAGGTGCTGTTCGCGCCATTGGAGGCGCTCGGGTTCCCGGTCGACGCGGCCGTACACGCCCGCTGGCTCGGCAACAGGCAGGCGCTCGCGCAGGTGCGTAAGCGGATCGCCGATGTCGAGCACGCCTACCACGAGCAGGTGCAGGGAGCGGTGCATGGTCCGAGCCTGCTCGCCGGGGAGGACCGGGTGCTCGCGCGCGAGTATGAGGCGCAGCTTCAGGCGGGCGGGCACTCGCCCATGTTGTATGCGCAGGTCGGCCTCGCTGTCGGTGCGGCGAGCGAGGAGGAGCTTGAGCGCCGGGTCGCCACGCTGAAAGAGCAGTACGGCGACATCCAGCTGCACCGCCCCGCGGGCCTGCAGCGGGAGATGTTCTTCGAGCATCTCCCGCGGCCGGATGGGTGGCTGTGATGCGCGACTACGTCCAGCAGCTCACGGTCGAGCAGTTCGGCGGCATGGTCCCAACAGCGACCCGCACGGTCGGCTCCGGCAGAGGCCCCTACCTCGGTTACACGCCGACGGGTGCGCCGCTGCCGGTGCGCTTCGATCCCACCCAGGCGCCGCGGGAGGATCGCGCGTCCGGGGTGCTGTTGATCGGCACGCTCGGGTCGGGAAAGACCGTCGCCGCCCAGGCGATCGAGTACGCAGCCGAGCGCCGCGGGTCGCTCGTGGTCGACTTCGATCCGAAGCCCGACCACGGCCTGGATCGCGTTACCGAGCTCGAGGGGCGCGTGCAGGTCGTGGAGCTATCGGGTGACCCCGCCCAGCAGGGCCGCCTCGACCCACTCGCGATCGGCCTTGAGGATATGCGCGAGGAGCTGGCCTGCTCCTACCTCTTGGAGCTGCTCCCCGGCCCGTCGAGCACGTGGGAGAACGCGGTCAGCCTCGCCGTCAAGGACACGGTCCGCGAGGGCTCGCGGAGCCTCTTGCGCGTAGTCGAGCTGCTCGGCGGGAGCGACCGGGCTGGCGCCCGGGAAGCCAACGAGGCGTTGGAGGTGATCCGCGACTTCGGGCTGGCGAGGTTGGGGTTCGGCGACGGCTCCACCACGATCAACCGCACAGACCGGCCCCTCACGACGATCCGCATGCCCGGACTCTCGTTGCCTGAACCATCGGCCGCGAGGGACACCTACACCCGCGCCGAGCGCGTATCCGTCGCGACCCTCTCGTTGGTCGCCGCGTACGCGTTGAAGCTGATCTCCGGCGACCGCTCGCGGCACAAGGTCGTCGGGCTGGACGAGATCTGGTTCCTGCTCGCCTCACCCCAGGGACGCCAGATCATCAACCGCCTCGTCCGGCTGGGCCGCGCGTTCAACGCGACGCTCCTGCTGGGCACTCACCGCATCGGCGATCTCGGGGACCTCTCGGACCTGATCGGCGTCGTGTTCGTCTTCGGCCAGGACTCCGACGACGCCGCACGGGCGGCGCTGCGGTTCATCGGTCTCGACCCGACGCGGGAGCTGGTCGGACTGGTCCGCGAATTCAGGGCCGGAAGGTGCCTGATGCGTGACCTGAACGGCCGCGTCGGCGAGATCCAGGTCGACCTCGTCTACCCGCACCTGCTCCAGGCGTTCCAGACCACACCCGGCCAGCCAGGGAGCGCGCAATGAAGACCACGATCCTGCGCACGCTTCGGTGGGCCGCTCGCCGATGGCGGCTGCTCATTCTCCTGTTCGCTTTCACCGTCGCGCTCGTGCTGCTCGCGGGTCCCGCGGCGCTCGCTGGTGACGTGTACAGCAACATCGGGCCCGCGCCGCAGCTGCCGGCCGGGGGGCTGGTGGGCCGCTACCCGCTGTCCAACTATTCCCTGGACCAGTACTTCCCCGCGATCAGCGTCGGGCTGACCAGCGGCGTGGACGCCTCGGGTGTCGCGCCGATGATCGCCTACTTCGGCGCGCAGGTCATCTGGCTACTGACGGCGTTCCTGGCGAACGCGGTGATCACGCTGTTCGCGTTCGCGTTCAACCTGGACCTGCTGAACGGCAACGGCAGCCCCGGCTCCGGTGCGCTCGCCCCGATCTCGGCCGCGATCCACAACCTCTACAGCAGCACGTTCGGTGCGCCGTGGTTGATCGCGGCGGTCGTGCTCGCGGGGTGCTGGGCGATGTGGAAGGCCCTCGTGCAAAGGCGTTACACCGAGACCGCCGGGGCGCTCGCAGTCTCGCTCCTCTACTGCGTGCTGGCGATCGGGATCGTCACCCAGCCCGAACGCACGATCGGGCCGGCGAGCCAGCTCTCAAACCAGCTCTCCACCGCGCTGCTATCGCTCACAAACCAGGGCAGCATCTCAAGCGAACAGCAGGCCAAGAGCGCCGCCAGCAACCAGCTCTTCTCCCTGCTCGTGCTGGACCCGTGGACGGTCCTGGAGTTCGGCGGGACCGAGCACTGCACCACCACCAGCGGCGGGAAGACCAAGTCGGTCGCTGTCCGTCCCCTGAGCGCGGACCCCACACAGGAAACCCAGCTCGCCGCGCAGCTTGAAAACGGCACGGAAGTGCACGCCGAAGGCAAGACGTGCATCAACGACCGCAACAAGTACGCCCCGCACTTCCTCGCCTACCCCTTTCAGTCCGCGGAGCGAAATTCAGAGCACGAAGCGCTCGAACACGGCGACGAGGAAGACCTCCCCGACTCGGACCCCGCCAAGAAGGACGGCAGCTACCCGCTCGGCGCGGCGGATGAGCCCGCCGCGGAAGCGATGGGCAAGGGCGGCCAGTACCAGCGGCTGCTGCTCGCGATCGTGATCCTCGCGGGCGAG
>DAINPC010000231.1:0-3779 GCA_036743695.1 Solirubrobacteraceae bacterium
CCCCGCGCCCGTCGGCGGGGGTGGCGCGTGAGCGCTGTGCAACGGCTCCTCAGCGCGCCGCTGGAGAGCGTCGAGCTGCTGCTGCGCGACGTGCGCGTGCTGGACCCGCGAGCGGGGTTGGACGGCCGCATGGATCTGCGTCTCAGCGCCGGCGTGATCTGCGAGCTGGCCGAGCCCGCGACGCTCGAGGCGCGCGGGGAGGGGGAGGAGCTGATCGAGGGCCAGGGGGGACGCCTGACGCTGACGCCCGCCTTCTTCGACCCCCACGTGCACCTGCGCACCCCCGGGCAGGAGCACAAGGAGGACCTGGAGAGCGGCACGCGCGCGGCCGCCGCCGGCGGCTTCGCCGGGGTGATCGCCATGCCGAACACGGACCCCGTGCTGGACTCGGCGCCGCTGCTGCGCTCGCTGCGCGACGCGGCCGCGCGCCAGGCACGCGTCCCGGTCGGCTTCCTGCCCGCTATCACACGCGGCCTGGAAGGCGAGCAGCTGAGCGAGATGGCCGAGCTCAGGGACGCGGGTGCGCTGGGCTTCACGGACGACGGCAAGCCGGTCCGCAGCGCTGGGATGCTGCGCAAGGCGCTGCAATACCAGCGGCTGTGCGGCGGCGTGCTCGCGCTGCACGAGGAGGACCCCACCCTCTCGCGCGGGGGCGCCATGAACGAGGGCGTGGTCAGCGCCGCGCTCGGGATCGCCGGCATCCCCACCGTGGCGGAGTCCACGATGGTCGCCCGCGACGCGGCGCTGGCGGGCTATGAGGACGCGCGCGTGCACTTCCAGCACCTCAGCTGCGCCGCCTCCGTGGACGCCGTTGAGCAGGGCAAGGCGCGCGGCTGGAGGCTCAGCGCGGAGGTCTCCCCGCACCACCTGATGCTGACCGAGCAGGACGTGCGGGGGATGGACACGCGCATGAAGATGCACCCGCCGCTGAGCACCGAGGCCGACCGCCAGGCGCTGATCGAGGGCCTGCGCAGCGGCACGCTCGACTGTGTGGCCAGCGACCACGCGCCGCACGCGCGCGATGAGAAGGAGGTGCCCTTCGAGCAGGCGCCGATGGGAAGCACCGGGCTGGAGACCGCGTTCGCGGCCCTGTACACCGGGCTGGTGCTGCCCGGCGTGCTCGAGTTGGGGCTGCTCGTGCGGCGCATGAGCGCCGGCGCCGAGCTGTTTGGCCTGCCCGTCCCGCTGGTGGCCGTCGGGGAGCGGGCGAACGTCGCGCTGCTGGACCTGGAGGCGGAGTGGATCGCCGGCGAGCACGGCTGGGAGAGCCGCTCGGAGAACTGCAGCTTCGCCGGGCGCCGGCTGCGGGGCCGCGTGCTGCTGACGGTCGCCGCGGGAGCGGCGGCGCACCGCGACCGTGCGCTTGCGCTGGCGGGCGCGCGATGAGCCTGCTCGCCCGCGACCGCGCCGCGCTGGTTGTGGTGGACGTCCAGGAGGGCTTTCGCCCCTACGCGGCCTTCGCCGGGGTGGCGGGCGCGTGCGCGAAGCTGGTGCAGGGGGCGCGCATCCTGGAGCTGCCCGCGCTGGTCAGCGAGCAGTATCCGAAGGGGCTCGGCCACACGGCCCCCGAGGTCGGGCTCGAGCACGAGCCGCGGATCGAGAAGACGGTCTTCTCGGCGGTCCGCGCCGACGGGTTCGACCTCCACGGCAGGGGCCAGGCGATCGTGTGCGGGATCGAGGCGCACGTATGTGTCAGCCAGACCGTTCACGACCTGCTCGACCGGGGCGTCGAAGTGCACGTTCCCGCCGACGCGGTTGGCTCGCGCCATGAGGTGGACTACCAGCGCGGCCTGGAGCGGATGGAGCGCGCGGGCGCGGTCGTCAGCACGGTGGAGGCGGCGCTGTTTGAGCTGCTGGAGCGGGCGGGCACGCCCGAGTTCAAGGCCGTGCAGAAGTTGATCCTCTGACATGCGCGCTGCGACGGGCTACGTGCTGCTGGAGGACGGCACGCGCTTTGACGGCGAGGCGTGCGGCGCAGAGGGCCACGCGGTCGGCGAGGTGGTGTTCACGACGGGGATGTCCGGCTATCAGGAGTCGATGACCGACCCCTCATTCGCGGGCCAGCTGATCGCGTTCACCTACCCGCACATCGGCAACTACGGCGTCAGCGCGCAGGCGATGGAGTCCGAGCGGCCGTGGGCGCGCGCTGCGATCATGCGCGAGGCCGGCAACCGCGAAGACGCCCCTACCGCCGAGCGCGGCTGGCTGGACTGGCTGGGCGACTGCGACGTGCGCGCGATCAGCGGCGTGGACACGCGCGCGCTCGTGCTGCACATCCGCGAAGCGGGCGCCATGCGCGGCGGGGTGTTCCCGGCGTCGGTGCCCGAGGCGCAGGCGCGCGAGCTGATCGACGCGGAGCCGCCGATGGCCGGACAGGACCTGGCGAGCGTGGTCAGCCCGCAGCAGATCAGCCGCCACGGCAGCGGCGACGGTCCGCGGATCGCGATCATCGACACGGGGATCAAGGCGTCGATGGTGCGCGAGCTGATCGCCCGCGGAGCCCGCGTCTCGCTGCACCCGTGCGCCAGCAGCGCCGAGGATCTGCTGGGCGAGGATCCCGACGCGGTCTTCCTCGCCAATGGGCCGGGCGATCCCGCGGCGCTGTCCTACATCGTGCAGACCGTGCGCGCGATCGTCGGCGTCAAGCCCGTGTGGGGCATCTGCCTCGGACACCAGCTGCTCTGCCGTGCCGTGGGCCTTGAGACCTTCAAGCTCCCCTTCGGGCACCGCGGCGCCAACCACCCGGTCCGCGACCTGCAGACCGGCCGCGTGGAGATCACCTCCCAGAACCACGGCTTCGCCGCGCTCGGGCCTGACGGCGCGCGCACGATCGACAGCGATGAGCCCGTGCGCTGGGAAACGGACTTCGGCGCTGCTGCGCTCTCCCACGTCAACCTCTACGACCGCACCGTCGAGGGGCTGGAGCTGCTCGACGTGCCGGGGGGGACCGTCCAGTACCACCCCGAGGCCGGTCCCGGCCCGCACGACAGCCTCTACCTGTTCGACCGCTTCCTCGACCGGATCTCGCAGGCCGCCTAGGTGCCCAGGCGCGCGGACATCCACAAGATCCTGATCCTCGGCTCCGGGCCGATCGTGATCGGGCAGGCCGCGGAGTTCGACTACTCTGGAGTGCAGGCCTGCAAGGTGCTGCGCGAGGAGGGCTATGAGGTGGTGTTGGTCAACTCCAACCCGGCCACCATCATGACCGACCCGGAGTTTGCCGACGCGACCTACATCGAGCCGCTGGGGGTGGGTCCCGTGACACAGGTGATCGCGCGCGAGCGACCGGACGCGCTGCTGGGCACGCTCGGTGGCCAGACCGCGCTGAACCTGGCCAAGGCGCTGCACGACGACGGCACGCTGGAGCGCTTCGGGGTGGAGCTGATCGGCGCCAACTACGAGGCGATCGCCTGCGCGGAGGACCGCGACCTGTTTCGCGAGGCGATGGCGCGGGCGGGGCTGCGGATGCCCCGCAGCGTGATCGCCACCAGCGTGGAGCAGGCCGCGGGCGCGCTGGAGGAGCTGGGCCTGCCGTGCATCGTGCGCCCGGCGTTCACGCTCGGCGGGCGCGGGGGCGGGATCGCGCGCAGCGCGGAGGAGTTTCAGCGGATCGCAGCCCAGGGACTGGAGGCCTCGCCGATCGGGCAGGTGCTGCTCGACGAGTCCGTGATCGGCTGGGGCGAGTTCGAGCTGGAGGTGATGCGCGACGGCGCCGACAACGTCGTGATCGTCTGCTCGATCGAGAACGTCGACCCGATGGGCGTGCACACCGGCGACTC
>DAINPC010000232.1:0-3776 GCA_036743695.1 Solirubrobacteraceae bacterium
CCTGCCGACGCGTCATGATGCGTATGTGGGTGGCCCCGCAGATCCGCGATCGCCCGACGATGATGTCGCTGGCGCCCTGCGCACGCTTGGGATCCCAGCTGAGGCGATCGAGCGTGCGATCGCGCGTGGCGATCCGGAGGGAGCGATCTTCGAGGCGGTGCTGTCGCCGACGATAGCCGAACGGACGGTGACCGCTGCGGAGATCCAGCGACAAGGGGGACTGCGCATCGGCGAGTTGCAGGCCTTCATCGCCGCCTTCGGACTTCGGCCCCCAGCACCCGACGAGCCGGCGTTCACTGCCGAAGAGGCGCGGGTGTTCGTCGAGCTCGGACACCTGGAGGACATCTGGCCACCGGAGCTCGACGTGCGCCTGGGCCGTGCGTGGGGTCCGCTGATCGCGCGTATCGCGCAGGCCGTCGTGCAACTGTTCCGTCACTACGTCGAGCCTCGGCTACGCGCGGACGACCCGGACCGCCTGGCGGGCCTGCGCGCGGTGCAGAGCGCGTTCGAGCGCCTGCTGCCGTTGGCGGATCCCGTGCTGCTCGGTGTTCACCGGCGGTGGATCGAGCACGAGCTGGCGCAAGCGGCGGTCAGAGAGGCAGAGGCCTCCAGCGGCACACGCCCGCTGCCGGGCACGGTCAGCATCGCCTTCCTCTTCTGCGATCTGAAGGACTTCACGGCGTTCGCGGATGCCGAAGGCGATATCGCGGCGATCACAGCGGTCGATCGCTTCGCCGAGACGGTGGCACGCGAGCGCGGGGGCGAGTCTCGCCTCATGAAGTCGTTGGGCGACGGGTTCATGCTCGCGTACGGGGACGCCCCACCGGCAGTAGCCGCCGGCGCACGCATCATCGATCGCGTGCCCACATCGAGCCCGCTGCGCGTGCACGCGAGCGTGCACCACGGGCTCGCGATCGCCCGCGATGGCGACTACTTCGGCAGCGCCGTCAACCTGACGGCTCGCCTGCTCGACGCCGCCGGGCGCGATGAGCTCGTCGCAACGCGACCCGTCGTGGAGCGCACGGCCGACTCGTGCAAGTGGGAGCCCCTCGGGGTACGCGAGATCCGTGGCGTGGCCCAGCCAGTGGAGGTCTTTCGCCTCCAATAGCCGAATCGGCCGATCCACCTCTAACGTGCTGAGGATGGCGCAGCTCGATCGCCTCCCCCGCCAGGTCCGCTACGGCGTCCAGCTGGCCGGCGTCGCGTGGCCCCAGCTCTTCCGTCCGCTCGTGCTCGAGCTCGCATCGCACCGGCCGATCCGCGAGGTGCTCCCGGGCGTCCATCACTGGACCGCGATCCACCCGAGGATCAGGCTGCCCGTGGACTCCTACTACATCCAGCCCGCTCGGGTCGTGCTCGACCCGACGGTCCCGCGCGAGGGCCTCGAGTGGTTCAAGGGGCGAGAGCCCCCAGGCCAGGTCATCCTCACCAACCGCCACCATCTCCGCCACAGCGAGCGATATGCGGAGGCCTTCGGGTGCCCGATCCGCTGCAGCGAGGCCGGCCTGCACGAGTTCGAGCGGGGCCCGCAGGTCGAGGGCTTCGCCTTCGGGGAGGAGCTGGCGCCGGGGATCACCGCACACCAGCTCGGAGCCATCTGCCCGGACGACACCGTGCTGCACATCCGCACCGCCGCCGGCGGCGCGCTCGCATTCGCCGACGGCCTGACGCGGCCGCGTGGCGGCGGGCTTGCGTTCGTGCCTGGATTCCTGATGGGCGATGACGCCGCGGCGGTGCGGGCTGGGCTGCGTGAATCGCTTCGCGGGCTGCTCGATCTCGACTTCGACAACCTCCTGTTCGCGCACGGCGAGCCGCTCGTCGGCGGCGCCAAGGCCGCTATGCGCGAGCTCATCGCGGGCCGATGACCAGCGCGATGCCCGGCGTGAGCGAGGGCGGCAGAAGGCTCGCGGCTGGCTCTTAGCGCTAGGCCGGGTCCGGGACGGGTGCCGGGGCCGGCTCCGGCGAGGCGAAGAGGTCGAGGAAGCGGATGACCGCCTGCGTTGCGCCCTCGATCGCCACTTCTCCGGAGGCAAGCGCCTCGCCGAGCGGGCGCTCGTGGGAGACCAGCATCGCGAGGGTGCTTGGGGCGGTCTCGATGATCGCCTCGGGTTTGTCGGCGCGCCCTCGAGCGAGTGTCATCTCGCTGCCTGCGATTACGACGCGGAAGCGGTCATCTCCGAGCCGCAGCTCGTAGTTGGCGGTCACCTCCGCGGCGGCATCGGGATCGAACAGCGCGCGAAGGGCGAGGACGGCGGCGTCTGTGCCGATCTCCACATCACGCGGCGGGAATGGCGAGCGGTCACCCCAGCGGCCGAGCTGGGTAACGATCGGCTCCAGCTCATGCCCCCATTCGGTGAGCTCGTACACCCGGGAGCCCGCCGGCGGGCCGAGTTTGCGGCGCAGAACGACGCCGGCGCGCTCGAGCTCCCGGAGGCGCTGAGAGAGGACGTTCGGGCTTGCGTGGGGCAGGCCCGCTCGCAGGTCGGTGAAGCGCTTTGGGCCGAGCAGCAGCTCGCGGACGCTTGCGGAGGTGGAGGCGTTCAAGGAGTTCCAGGCCGGGATCCGAGACCGCTGCGAGGAGCCCCCGGTCGTCACAGAGCTGATCGAGATCGGCTCCTTCCGCCTGTTCGACGGCCAGAAATGAGCGGCCCGACGGCAGCGCCGGCGCCCACCGGCTCGGGCACCCCCGACGACCCGTGGACCCTCACGACTCCGCCGGGCAGGTCCGAGTACCAGGTCTATCGGGACAAGACGGCCGACCCGCCGGCGCTCGTCGTCCGGGTCGGAACTACCGAGTTGCGGTACGACCTGCGCTGCGTCAACGACCTCGACGAGATGCTGAAGGACCACGGCGACTGGATGGCGTTGGGTAGCGCCGACGAGCAGAAGCCCGCGGCTGAGGGTACCGTCGAGTCGTGGGCCCGATCGCCGGACAATCCGGTTGGTGGCTGGTACGGAATCAAGAAGGGCCTACGCGGCCGCTTCGCCAACTACGTGCCGCCGGTCCTCGAGGCGCTCGGTCTGGCAGAGGTCGAGCACAATGCCCGCAACAACCGGATGCGAGCACTCTGACGAGGCGATCCAGACCGACGGCAAGCCGAACAGCGGATGGCGCCTCTCGGACGGCAACCGGGTGGAAGGCGTGGACATCCTCTTCCCACCCAACGTCCAGGGCAGCAGGGCGAGCGCACACCGCGGGCCGGCCAGACGCCCGCCATCGACGGGAAGATGCGCGGGCGATCAAGGTGCGGCAGTCCATGCCAACGGGCGGGCCTACGGCAAAGGGGCTTGAACCTCGGGCTCGGGGGGTACACTCAGAGTACGCGAGCTCTAGTCGGTCCTCGACCTTGGATGACTCGGTACCGCAGGTAGCGCGCAAAGATCTCACCGTCTCTCTTTTCTTGTGTGCCGCCGTTCTTCAGAGGGGGACGAGAAGGGGCTGGCGATGTCCGGCACCAAGATCGATCGCGTGCGAGACCTTCGCAGGCGCCAGAATCAGACGACACCAGAAGGCGACCGGAGGTGGTGCTCGATCGGGCAGGGCATGTCTCGCGGCTGGCGAAAGACATCGAAAGTCGCCAGCGGGACGTTGAGGGAGAGGGGGCGAGATGACGAGCCAGTCTGACGTGGGCCAGCGTGGCCTGTTGGAGCTGAATCGGCGCGAGAGCTCGTATGCGTACCGCCTAGCCCACAACGACTGGCTTCCGAGCGTCGTCAGGCACTCGCGGGTTGACCTTCCCGGAAGCGTTCATGCCGCGTCCGCAGCGCGCCAGGGC
>DAINPC010000233.1:0-3774 GCA_036743695.1 Solirubrobacteraceae bacterium
ATGTCTTCGCGCCTCGCTGTTTGGACCGTAGGGCACTCGAACCACGAGCTCGAGGACTTTGCGCGGCTCGTCCTGCGTGAGCGGATCGAAGTCCTCGTCGATGTGCGGTCCTTTCCGTACTCGCGCTACGCGCCGCACTTCAACCGTGATGAGCTTGAGGCTGCCATGGCGCAGCGTGGCGTGCGCTACATGTTCATGGGCGAGGAGCTCGGCGGCCGGCCAACACGCGAGGAGCACTACGACGCAGAGGGCCACGCCCTGTACGGACCGATGTCCGAAGAGGAGCCATTCAAGACCGCTGTCGAGCGCCTCATCGATGGCGCACATCGCCACCGCATCGCCTTGGTGTGCAGCGAGGGAAATCCGCACGACTGCCATCGTCGGCTCCTCGTCGGCAAGGTCCTGTCCGATCGAGGAGTCGAACTTCGCCATATCCTTCCGGATGGGACGATCCGGACCGAGCTCTCTGTGGCGCTGTCCGACGATGACGAGCAGTGCTCGTTCTTGGAGGATGAGCAGACGCCGTGGAGATCTACACAATCGGTTTCACACAGACGACGGCTGAGCGTTTCTTCAAGCGCCTAGCCGATGCTGGCGTCGGACGGCTGCTCGACGTTCGCCTGAACAACTCATCACAGCTCGCCGGCTTCGCCAAGGCGAAGGACCTTCCGTACTTCCTCCGCGCGCTGGTCGGAGCCACCTACGAGCATGAGCCGCTTCTAGCTCCCACTCAAGAGCTGCTCGACGAGTACAAGAAGCACAAAGGAGACTGGTCAACCTACGAAGCACGCTTTCTCGAGCTCATGGAGAGCCGCCAGATAGAGACAATTCTCGCGATCTCAGACTTCCAGACGCCCACCGCCTTGCTGTGCAGCGAGGCAACGGCGGAGAACTGCCATCGACGCTTGGTCTGCGAGTACCTTGCGCGTCGGTGGCCGAACGTGAGGGCGGTTCACCTGTGAGCCAATGCGAATCGTCGTCAACCACGTTACGCGCATGTCCTCGCCGCGGATCTGCGTCGCTGGCATCGACCCTGAGACAATCGAGCACGTCCGGCCGACGACGCCGCCGACCGATCTGATTACACGGAGCCTTCTCCGTGAGGAGGGCGGCCCATTCGGCATGGGAGCGGTCGTCGACCTTGGCGCGGTCATTCCGGAGCCCACGTCTCCGGAGGCTGAGGACCATCAGTTCAGGACTGCCGACGCGCGTCACGTCGAGGACATGGAGGGCGACGAGTTTCTCGAGCTGCTCGACGCCGTGCGTGCCCCAGATCTCGCAAGCGCGTTTGGTCCAGCACTCGAGCGCGTCGGATGGAAGTACGCGATGGAGACCGGGTGCGGCGAGTGCTCGCTCGCGGTGATCCGCGCGCGCAGAGAACTCGACCTCGAGGGGGACGACCGGTTCGGCAGACTCCAGCTTCGGTTCAGCGACGTCGATCCGCCGACCTACCTCGCGGTGACCGATGTCCGGTTCTACGAAGACGATCAAGACGAGCGTCGTCGAGGACGTGCGCCGACGACTGCGCCGAGGTGTCGATGCGTTCCTCATGCTCGGGCTCGCGCGCGCCTACCAAGCGCCGAGCGACGACCGCGAGCGCCACTGGCTCCAACTCAACGGACTCTGCTTGGCCGACAATCCAGCAGACGACACGCCTTAGGCAGTCGCGAGGCACCGGGCGCCCGGGCTGCCGGCGAGTATCTCGTCCCGCCGCTCGTGGATCTCAGGAGACGCCCACGGCCGCCGCGTTGGCCTCGCGCAGCCTGGCCACGGCCACCCGCACCGCCTCCCGCGCGTCCTCGGGCTCGAGCACGGCGGCATCCCCCGCTTCCTTGAGGATCTCGCGCACGAGCCAGTCGACGCCGGCGAAGCTCAGCTCGACGATCACAGACCCGTCGCTCCACTCCTCCACCACGCGGCGGGCCTCGCGCGCCCAGCGCGCCCGCTCGGGGGAGACCCACACGCGCGCGCTGCGCGACGCGGGCACCTCGCCGGTGCGCAGCCAGCCGTCGACCTCCGCTGCCGGGTCGACCTCGGGGCGGGGCTCGAACTTCTCGTTGGTCACGTTCACGTGCTTGATGCGGTCCAGGCGGAAGTGGCGCACGCCGTCGCGCTCGGGGTCGAAGGATGCGACGTACCAGCCCTCGCGGCCGTTGGTCAGCGCGTAGGGCTCCACGGTGCGCGGCGAGAGCTCGTCCTCGTTCTCCTTGTAGTACTCCAGCTCGATCATCCGCCGCTCGACGATCGCCTTGGAGACCAAGCGCGCCACGTCGGAGTCATCGCCGGAGGTGGGCGCCACCTGCAGGCCCTGCTCCATCGGGTCCTCGCCCAGCGCCGCCACGATCTTGGTTCGCGCTGAGGTGAGCGAGCCCTCGGGGATGTGCTCGCCGATCAGGTCGATGGCCGCCACCAGCGCCTTCGCCTCCACGGGCAGCAGCCGGGCGGGACGGTCGAAGTTGTCGCTGTATGGCTCCGGGTCCACCTCGATCTCGCTCGTCTCCTCCTTGATCTCCGCATACAGCACGTAGGAGCCGCCGCCGAAGTTGACGACGTTCAGGACGTTGATGTCCTCGCGCAGCTCCTCCTCGCTGAGCTGCAACCGCTCGCAGACCTCCGGCATGGAGACCCTCACGCCTTCGCGGCCGGCCTTGATCAGGATGCTGGCGAGGGTGACCAGCCGCGCGAAGCGCTCGGGTCGGATGGCGGTGTCCGACCGGGCGGAGGCGCCCTCGCCCTCGCCCGCCGTCTCCCCCCTGCGTGCCGCGCGCGAGCGCGACGGCGTGGCGATCCGCCCTCCCGGGGCGAGGGAGGCCGCGGTCGCGCGCGGCCCCCTCGGGGCGAGGGGGGGGGTGTCGCCGTGGCGCTCCTCGAGCAGCTCCAGGCGGCGCTGGAGCTCGCCCGTCAGCTCGTCCGGACCGAGCAGCCGCGCGTTGGCGCCCAGGCCCATCACCCAGGAGATGATTCCGCGCGGGCTGGAGTAGCCGGTCAGGAAGGTCGTCTCGCCGCCCTGCTCCTCGACGCCGTCAACCCGGTTGCGTATCTCCCCGTAGCGCCCGAAGTGGCGTTCCACCTGCCAGGCGATCCGCTCGCCGACGCTGATCTCGGCCACGCCGCGCTCCTCGCCCAGCTGCCAGTCGGCGCGGTTGGCGTAGGCGCGCGGGTCGAAGTCGGCGGGACGGCGGAAGTCGTGCTCGGCCTTGGTCGCATAGGAGACCTTGCCGCGGATGCGGGTGAGGCGGAACACGCGGATCCCCTTGCGCTCGTGCGAGTAGCCGAGCAGGTAGAACTGGCCACCCTGGAACAGCAGGTGGTAGGGATCCACGCGGCGCGAGCCCACCTCGTCGCGCTCCATCGTGTAGTAGTCGAACAGGATGGTCTTGTTGCGGAAGATCGCCGTCTCCACCTTGGCCAGGCGCGCGGAGAGCTCGTGACCGCCGGCGGAGGCGGTGATCCCGAGCGCCACCGAGCGCTGCTCGGGCGCCCGCAGCGGGCTGGGACGGCCCCAGGTGATCTGCTGGAGCGCCAGGCGCAACGGCTCGGCGTAGGCGAATTCCCCGTCCAGCAGGCTCAGCGCGGTCTGCAGCGCGGCCAGCTCCTTGTCCGTGAAGGCGATTGCGGGCAGGTGGAAGTTCTCCGGGCGCAGGGAGTAGTTCTCCTGCTCGGCCGCCCCGTCCGCTGGGCGCTCCACGGTCAGCTGGATGCGCAGCGATTCCAGCTCTGAGCGGTCCGCGTAGAAGCGCCGCGCGAACGCGTCCTCGTTCATGCCGCTGTAGC
>DAINPC010000234.1:0-3752 GCA_036743695.1 Solirubrobacteraceae bacterium
ACTAGGGTCCTACTTCGATGGACGATCTATTTGCCCACTCGCTGCTGGTCGTGACCGGCAAGGGCGGCGTGGGGAAGTCCACGGTGGCGGCGGCGCTGGGCCTGGCCGCGAGCCGTCGCGGGCTGCGCACGATCGTGGTCGAGGTGGCCGCGCGTGAAGACGTCTCGCGCGCGCTTGCGGCAAGCACGGGGGGCGTGTACGCAGAACTGGCCGTCTCCGACCGTCTGCATCACATCTCGATCGACCCGCAGCGCGCGATGAAGGAGTACCTGCGCGAGCGGCTCCCCGTGGGCGTGCTGGCCGCGCTGATCTCGCGCAGCCGGGTCTTCACGGCGCTGACCGCCGCAACGCCGGGCATGCGCGAGCTGCTGACGATCGGCAAGGTCTGGGAGCTCGCCCAGCATGAGCGACGCACCCCCGGCGCGAAACCGTACGATCTGGTCGTGCTCGACGCTCCGGCGACCGGGCAGGGCCTCGCAATGCTGCAGGCGCCGCGCACCTTCGCGTCGGTCGCCCGCGTGGGCCCCGTGGCAAAAGAAGGCCGCGCTGTGGCGAGCTTCCTCGGCGACCCGCGACGCACCGCGGTGTTGGCGGTGTCGACCGCCGAAGAGATGCCAGTCAGCGAGACGCTTCAGCTGCGCGCGCAGCTGCGGGATGAGCTGGGCCTGGACCTCGCCCTGGTCGTCGTCAACGCCGTCGTTCCACACCGGTTCTCCGACGGTGACCGACGGGCGCTACAGGCTGCACCGCCGTCGCCCGCGCAGCATGCCGCGCTGTTCGTGGCCAACTGGGCACACCACCAACGTGTGCAGATCGCCAGGCTGCGACGGGGACTTCAGGGCGCGCCGCTCGTGAAGCTCCCGTTCATGTTCCAGTCCGCGCTCGATCCAGCGGCGCTCGAGTTGCTCTCGCGGGAGCTCGAGCCATGAGCATCGCGGAGCGAATGGCCGGCAAGCGGATCTGTATCTGCACAGGCTCGGGCGGCGTGGGCAAGACGACGACAGCCGCCGCGGTCGCGATGGGCCTCGCGGCGCAAGGACAGCGGGTTGCCGTGGTGACGATCGATCCAGCGCGCCGGCTCGCGAGCTCGTTGGGCCTCGAGCAGCTTGGCAACGAGCCCCGTCTGATCGAGCCCGACCACTTCGCCGGCCAGGGGGTCGAGCTGCGCGGCGAGCTGTGGGCGATGATGCTAGACGCCAAGCGCACCTTCGACGAGCTCATCGACCTGCTCGCGCCCGATGCGACCACCCGGGAGGAGATCCTCAGCAACCGGATCTACCAGGAGCTTTCCAGCGCCGTTGCTGGCTCGCAGGAGTTCACCGCCGTGGCCAAGCTGTACGAGCTCAACGCCTCCGGTCGCTTTGACGCCATCGTCCTCGACACGCCACCCTCGCGCAGCGCCCTGGACTTCCTCGACGCCCCCCAGCGACTGACCGGGTTCCTCGAAGGTCGCGCGCTCAAGGTCCTCACGGTCCCAACCGGCGCGGCCGCAGCCATCGCCGCACGCGGCAGCGGCCTCGTCTTCTCCGCCCTGCGCCGCGTGACCGGCGTCGACCTACTGGCCGACCTCAGCACGTTCTTCCGCGTACTGAGCGACGTTGTCGAGGGGCTCGCAGAGCGCGCGAGCGCCGTCAACCGGCTGCTGGGCGACCCCGCCACGACCTTCCTGATCGTCACCTCGCCCGAGCCCACACCCGTCGAGGAGGCCATCTTCCTTCGCCGGCGATTGCGGGAGGCCGGCATGCCGTTCGGCGGCCTGGTCGTCAACCGGGTGCGCATGCTGGCACACACCAGACCGACGATCGACGAGTCTGTCCTCGCCGCCGACCTAGGCGGCGACCTGGCCGCCAGGTCGATACAGGCGCTGGGAGACATGCGCGCGCTCGCGCGGCGCGACGCCGCCAGCGTGCGACGTCTCACCGTCGAGCTCGACGAGCACCCGATCCTCGTCCCGCAGCTGGATCGAGACGTCAGCGATGTGGCTGGACTCGTCGCCGTCCAGCGTTTCCTGTTCGCTCGGCGCAGCGAGCGATCGGCACTGCTGGCCGAGCAGGCGTTCTGAGGGCCTCGTAGGCCTCGAGCAGCCAAGCGGCGCGCGCCCGCAGCTCAAAGCCCCCACGTGCGGTAGAGCGCGTCGGCCTGCTCCGCTGTTGCGTAGGCGTGGTTACGGCGGAACCGGCCGTCCCGTTGCACAAACGCCATGTCAAGCTGGGCCAGCGCGCCGTCGAGCGGGCGGTTATGGCCGTTGTAGACGTCGGCCACGACGAACCCGTGCTCGTGCATCCATCCCACGACTTCGTGGAGCAACGGCGCGTCGGGGACAAGCTCGAACAGCGAGACCTCCAGCAGCACGAGCTCCGCTTCACGCAGGATCGCGGGCGCTCCTTCGAGCACCTGCAGCTCACCACCCTCGACATCGACCTTGACGACGAATGGGCCTGACAGATCCCGCTCCCGCGCGACATCGTCGAGTCGCACCTGGGGGACGACGCGGCGCTGGGTGTCGGCGTCATCGCCGCGTCGCGCACCGAGGACCGAGGAGCATGCGAGCACGCGATGAACGGTGATCTCAATCTCACCGGCCTCGGCACCGGCCGCGGCGATCATGACCTCAACGTCCCGCTTGGCGCGGGCCTCCTCAAGCGACGCTCGCCACTCCTCGAGCGGCTCGATGAGCAGCAGACGCGCGTCGGGGAATGCGCGGTAGAGGTCGGGGGTGCCGGCCGCGACACCGACGTCAATCACCGTTGCCGGGTCGAGGCCGAGCCGCCGATAGTGCGCAAGCACAGCGGGCAGCGTCCGCCGCATGCCCTGCTTCGTCCGGTGTAGCTCGAGGCCCCGCGTCGCCAAGGTCGCCCGCACGCGTGACTCGAGGCGCCGTTGCAGGGATACCCGAAACCGTGCGAGCCGCCCTGGCTTCGCGTCGCCCGCTTGGTCGATCTCGGCGCTCACGGCTGCACGACTCTAGCGAGCACTTGCGTTGAACGCGCGTGCGCAAGTCACAGCGCGAGCTGGGCGGTCGCAGCGAGGAGTCTGAACAGCCGACTATCCGTCCAGCAGAGGTTGAAGCTCACCAGGACCCAACTCTCTAGCCGATCCAGTAACCGCATGCGCGCAGCCCGCGAGCAAAGCCGAATCGTGCCCGAAACCGAAACCCACAGCCCGAGGTCAGGCGTTCCGTCCGGCGCGTCGTCATTGTCGACCGCTCGCGTGCATGCGCTCGGGCGCCTGAGATCGCTCGGCCACGGCCGCAGGAGCGTCTGGGCTGCAGCCATGGCACTGCTGGTGCTCGCAGGGGCGCTCGCCTCGGTGCTGGGCGCGCGCGCCGTGGCCCGCTCGGATGCCGAGAACGCGCGGCTGACATTCCACCTTGCCTCAGCCGATGTCGCATCAACCCTCAAGCGGGCGCTTCAGCACGAGGAAGACCTGGTCTTCAACGCGCGCGCCTTCGTAACCGGCAACCCGAAGGCATCCGCAGCCGACTTCGACAGGTGGACGGAATGGACGCAGGCGATGCGGCGATACCCCGAGCTCCAGGTCTTCGGTCTGGTGACGCTCGTGCCGGCGTCCCGCCTGGCGGCGTTCGAGGCGCACATGGCCGCCAATCCCCTGCGACCCCTGGGACCGCAGTCAGTGATACCGAACGAAAGCTTCCAGGTCCTGCCTCCGGGCAGGCGGCCCTACTACTGCCTGGCGGTGGCCGGGCTGGCGCGGAATGCTGCGACCGTCCTGCCCGGGGGGCTGGACTACTG
>DAINPC010000235.1:0-3731 GCA_036743695.1 Solirubrobacteraceae bacterium
CGGAGCGCTTCGGCCCGCTGGTCAAGAGCTGGGTGTGCGTCAGCCCGCCAGGCGGTTGATGTCGTTGCTGACGCCGTTGATCACCAGGAACAGCATCAGCACGATCCCGACCGAGCTGAAGCGGTACATCGCCAGCAGCGAGATGCGCTTGCCACGCAGCTTCTCGGCCAGCGACCACAGCACGTGCCCGCCGTCGAGCGGCAGGAACGGGAACAGGTTGATCACGGCGAGGATCAGCGACAGGAAGCCGAGGAAGACGAGCGCGTAGCCGGGTCCCGCGACGACGGTTTCGTGCGCGTCCTGGGTGATTCCGACGATGCTCGAGACCTGGTGGCGCACTTTGGAGCTCGTCAGGGCGCGTCCGAAGCCGGTGATCGTCGTCGTCGTCGTGTGCCACATCTCGCTCAGCGCCGCGCCCGCCGCGCCGAGCGCGCTGAATGCCTTGACCGAGCCGAAGCCGAAGCCGATCAGCATCCGTTTGGCTTGCTTGTCGTAGCGGGGGTAGACCGAGAGGCTCAGATCTCGCCCCGAGCGTCGCACCGTGATCTGCACCGGAGTCGCGGCGCGGCAGCCGTTGCTCGGTGCCGCCGCGCAGCGGTGCGAGGCGATGCTCGCCCTTGCCGAGGAGACCATCGCGCGCCTGCCGTCGACCGAGACGATGCGATCGCCGGGCTTCAGGACGCCGTCGGCCGGAGCTCCGTGTTCGACGACCAGCACCGAGGCGCTCGCCACGAGCGTCGGCACGGCCGGGTCGAGGTTCCCGAGCGCGGTCGCGCCGTTGAGGTTCCCGCTGAAGAGCACCGCCCAGAACAGCACGAAGGCGATCAGGATGTTGACGCCCGGCCCCGCCAGGATCACAGCGATCCGCTTCCAGGGGACCTGGTTGTAGTAGGCACGGCGCGCCGCCTCGGGCTCCAGCTCCCCGATCTCCTCGGGGTTCATGCCCGTGATCTTCACGTAGCCGCCCGCCGGGATCGCGCCGATCGCGTACTCCGTCTCGCCGCGGCGCACGCGCAGCAGCGTGGGCGGGAAGAACAGCGAGAAGCGCTCCACGCGCATGCCCACCGCCTTGGCGACGGCGAAGTGCCCGACCTCGTGCAGCACGATCAGCACCACGATGCCGAGGAGCGTCAGTACCCAGCTCATCGCCCCAGTGTGGCAGGCCGGCCCGCCACGCCCGGCCGGCTCGCCCTCAGCCCAGCGCGGCGTTCGAGCCCGCGGCCAGCGCCGCCCGGCCGGTTCGCCCTCAGCTCAGCGCGGCGATCGAGCGCCCGGCCAGCTCGCGCGCCTGCCTGTCCGCCTCATACAGCGACTCGAACGACAGCACGGGCTCGCTGCCCAGCTCGGCGAGCGCCTGCTCGATCACGGCGGGGATCTCCAGGAAGCGCAGCCGCCCCTCCAGGAAGGCGTGCACGGCGACCTCGTTGGCGGCGTTGAGCACGCACGGCGCCGTGCCCCCCTCCCGTGCGGCCTCGCCGGCCAGGCGCAGACAGGGGAACGCGTCGAGATCAACGGCCTGGAAGGTCAGCTCGCCGACCGCCGCGAGGTCCAGCGGCATGATCGGAAGCGGTGCGCTTTCGCCCCCGTGCAGCGCGTATGAGATCGCGATGCGCATGTCCGGCGGGCCGAGATGGGCGAGCATCGCCCCGTCGGCCAGCTGGACGATGCCGTGCACGAGCGACTGGGGGTGCACGACCACGTCGATGCGCTCGTAGGGCGTGCCGAACAGGTGGTGGGCCTCCATCACCTCCAGGCCCTTGTTCATCAGCGTGGCCGAGTCGATCGTGATCTTGCCCCCCATCGCCCAGGTGGGGTGCGCGAGCGCCTCCTTGACGGTCACATCCTGGAGATCCTCCCGCCCGCGCCCGCGGAAGGGGCCGCCGCTGGCGGTGATCGTCAGCCGCTGCACCGCACCCGCAGGCTGCCCGGCGAGCAGCTGGTGCAGCGCTGTGTGCTCGGAGTCCACGGGGATGATCTGGGCGCCGGTGGCCTCGGCGAGCGCGGTGACGAGCTCGCCGCCGACGACCAGCGACTCCTTGTTGGCGAGCGCCAGGTCGATCCCCTCACCCAGCGTGGCCACCGTCGGACCGAGACCGGCGGAGCCCACGAGCGCGTTGAGCACCAGGTCGGCGTGGGATTCGACCACGAGCCGAACCAGGCCCTCGGCGCCGCCCAGCACGCGCCCGTCGGTCCACGCCTCGGCGGCGCGCGCGGCGGCGTCCTCGTCGGCGAGTGCGATCCGAGTGACGTCGCGGGCGCGCGCCTGCTCGACGAGCGCCTCCCAGGAGCGCTCCGCGGACAGGCCCACCAGCTCGAACTCATCGCTGCGGGCGCACACGTCCAGCGCCTGCGTTCCGATCGAGCCGGTCGAGCCGAGGATCAGCAGGCGCTTGCGCTCGGCCATGTCCCGCCAATCGCCGCTCCCAGCCCCGGCGGGCTGGTCGTTGCTCGCGCGCCGCTCATGCGCCGATGATACGGGCGCGCGTGCCCGGGGCGCCGCGACTGGCGCCCGGCGCCGCTCGGCCGCTCAGGTGTACGCCGCCCTTACGCGATATGCCCCGCCACCATTGGGATTCCGTGGCCTAGAGCCAAACACCATCGCCCCGAGTCACCCCGAATCACCCCGGATGGTGGCACGACTGGCCCAACATTGGCCCAACCCGTCATCCCTCCGCCGCGAGCAGGTAGGCGTCCAACAGCCCTGCCGCCTGCGCCTCGTTGCCGGGCATCAGGTGCCCATATCGGTCGAGAGTGATCGAGATGTTTGCGTGCCCCATGTACGTCGAGAGCGCCTTGGCGTTGACGCCGGCCGCGATCATCAGCGACGCGAACGTGTGCCGGCACTCGTGCGGCGTGATCCGCGCGAGCTTCGCCTTCTCCCACGCCTTGTCCGCCCGCCACGCGACGGAGGTCATCACGAACGGGTCCGCCGGCGTCGTGCCGAACACGAGCCCCTCGCGCCAGCCGAGCGCCAACAGGTGCTCCGCCAGGTGGGCGCGTAGGGCAGCCGCGATCGGCACCTTGCGCGTCCTGCCGGACTTCGTTGTGATCTGCCCCTCGTACTGGTCCCATCCGTGGCGGACGTGGATCAGCCCGGCCGACAGGTCTATGTCCTCCACCCGTAGCGCCATCAGCTCGCCCCGCCTGAGCCCTGCATACATCGCGGTCGCCCACATCGCTCGATCGCGGTCCTGTAGGGCAGCTAGCAGGCTCGCGCACTCATCGGGCGGCGCTACCCGTTCGCGTCTGCCGCGTGTCGCGGGCAGCTCGAGCCCTGCTGTCGGGTTGACCGCGACCCCCGCGCTCGGGTTTCTCATCGCTTGCCGGTAGATCGCCCTAACGGGGATGATCGTGGCCTCGATCAGCGCCGGACTCGACCCCGCCGCAAGCATCTTCTCGATGAACTGCTGTAGGTCCTCCCGCTCGATGTCCACGAGTCTGAAGATCCCTAGCTCGGGGATCACCCGCAGCCGCAGCCCGCGCTCGTAGTGCCGGACCGCGGCGGGCTTGTATGACTCACCGGAGCGCGGCCGTATGAGCCCCGCCCGCGCGCCCTCGACCCATGCGTCTGCCGCTTCCTTGAGCGTGGTCGATGTCGGTGCCCTGAGCGTGCGGGCGCGCACCGCTGAGCGGCTGTCATCCCGCCACGCGACCGCGGCTGCCCTCGTCGGAAACGTCTTGCGGAGCTTCTTGCCGTCCCGCTTGGAGTAGACCTCAGCACGCCACGGGCA
>DAINPC010000236.1:0-3700 GCA_036743695.1 Solirubrobacteraceae bacterium
GGGATCGCCAACCAGCCACCCATCAGCCGCGTTCACAACCTCCGTGGGCAGGACACCTAGCTCCTACCAGGCCGCCTCGAGGTGGTCGAGGCGCAGCAGCCCGCCCTGCTCGTCGACGGTCACGCCGACGGCGTCGAAGCGGATCGTGCGCGCCCTCGGCCTGTCTGGCGTCTGCTCGCTCAGCCAGGCTACCGCGAGGCGTCGCAGCCGGGCTCGCTGGCGCGGGCGGAGTCCCGCCAGGGGCTCGTGGGCGGGGTCGAGACGAGGACAGCGCCGGTGTCTGCGGCGGGTCTTGACCTCGGCGAACACGAGCACGGCTCCGTCGAAGGCGATCAGGTCGATCTCCCCGTGGCGGGTGCGCACGTTGCGGGCGAGCAGGGCGAAGCCGAGCCGGGCGAGGTGTGCCGCGGCCAGCTCCTCGCCCTGGCGCCCCACCGCGCCCCGAGGGTCCGCGCGGTGGCTGTCCGCAGGCGTGCGGGTCGGGGGCGGCCCAGGCGCAGGCGGGCGGGCTGGGCGCGGCCCGGGCGTGGGCGGGCGGGCCGGTTGCCGCGTGCATCGGTCGCTGGACACGACCGGCACGCTAGAACGTCAGATGTGACCTGAGAGGTCGATCTGTGCCGATTCAGCGCGCAGGTCGTGTCAGGGGTGTGTCCGCCGCGCGAGCTGCCTACGCGCGAACGGGGCGCCGGACGCGCGCGTGTGAGGTGGATCTGCGCCTCGCCGGCGGCGGGTCGGGCCATGCATGGTCCTCGGGCCGCGTGCCCTCGGCGTGCTCGGCGTCGCTGACCGCCCACGCGAGCCGCTCGACGAGCTGCGCGGCGGCGTGGCCGGTGCTCAGGTGCACCGAGTGCACGCGCTCGTCGAGCAGCACGGAGGCGTTCTCGGGCAGCTGGGATGAATCGGTCGTCACGATGATCCTGGGCATTGGGGATTCCTTTGCAGGCTTGGTTGCGCGCGCAACGCGAGCGCCCCGGGGCCTTCGGGGGTACAGGCTCGGGTGCCTGAACGCAGACCATCCTCGCTGAGCACATCGAGAAGATGGACGCCGTTCAAGAGCACCACGATTGAGGCTAACGCGCGCACAGGCCCAGATCGCCGGTTCTCCTCGATCCTCGACACAAAGGCCAGTGCCGGCCGGCAAGGCGTGTCCGGCTCGCGTAGCCTCCGTCCCGTGTCTGAGGATCATGGGAGTCACGTCTCAGCCGTGCAGGCAGGCGGTTCGACGCCCCGCCGGGCCGCCGGAGCCGGACAGCCAGCCAGGCCAGACGGGCCGCGCTCGCTGGATGGGATCACCAGCTTCATCGGCATGCGCTGGGACGATCCGCAGACGGTGCGCCTGGAGATCCGCCCCGAGCTGATCAACCGCGGCGGCCTGCTCTCTGGCGTGGTCAGCTATGCGCTGGTGGACTACTGCATGGGCTCGACGCTGTGGGCGCAGACGACCGAGGACGAGCGGATCGCGACGATCAGCATCTCCGTCAACTACATCCAGACGGCCACCGAGGGCGAGATCGTGTGCCGCACGACGCTCGACAGGCGCAACCGCAGGACGGCTGTGATGCGCAGCGAGGTCCACCACCAGGACGGTCGGCTGCTGGTCACGGCGATCGGCAGCTATTCGATCTTCCCGCCGCGCGGGCTGCCCGCGGCCTCCGCGCAGAGCTCGCTCGCCGCGCCGGATTGAGTGAGGCGCGGATCCGGAGCAGGCCATGAGCGGCGTCGATCCAGGCACGAGCGAGCAGGCGCCCGTGAGAACGCGCACGGTGCTCACGATCGCCGGCTCGGACTCCGGTGGCGGCGCGGGCATCCAGGCCGACCTGAAGGCGTTCGCGCGCTGCGGGGTGCACGGCGCGAGCGCGATCACGGCGATCACCGCGCAGAACACGGTGGAGGTCCGCGCGGTCCATCCGCTGGCGGGCGAGATGGTGCTCGCGCAGGTGCGCGCCGTGATCGCGGACATCGCCGTGGACGCGGTCAAGGTCGGCATGCTGGGCACCGCGGAGGTGACGCTGGCGGTGGCGGCTGCCATCGATGAGCTTCCCGCGGGCACACCCGTGGTGGTCGATCCGGTGATGGTGTCCGAGTCCGGCGCGCGGCTGCTGCGCGCGGACGCGCAGCGCGCCCTGATCGAGGAGGTCCTGCCGCGCGCGACGGTGCTCACGCCCAACCTGCCGGAGGCGCGGGTGCTGGCCGGTGGCGTGCTGGAAGCGGCAGACGAGCAAGCGGGCGAGGAGGCCGAAGCGCGGGCGCTGGCCAGGGCGGTGCTGGCGCTCGGGCCCGGTGCTGTCGTGCTCACGGGCGGGCACCGTGCGCACGCCAGCGACCTGTTCCTGGCGGCGGTCGGAGACGGCGCGCTCGTCAGCATTCCGGGCCCCCGTCATCCCGATGGCGCGGCGCACGGCTCGGGCTGCACGCACTCCTCGGTGCTCGCGGCGCAGCTGGCGTTGGGCGCCACACCGCTCGAGGCGGCGCGCACGGCGCGCGCGCTGACGGGAGCGGCTGTCGCCCGTGGTCTGCGCGATGTCGGCGCGGGCCCTGGACCGGTGGACGTGCTGGATCTCGCGCGGATGCGGGCAACCTGCGGATCGAGCTCCTGAGGTTTGCCATAATCGGTGAGCGATGAAGCTGCTGCGCATGAAGCCCGGTCATGGCGAGATAGTGCTCGCCGAGGGCGACGTGGCGGTGCCTGAGCAGGAGCGGGAGCTGATCGAGGCGTTTCGCCGCGAGCTCGACGCGGGCATGTGGGCGGCGGTCCCCAAGGAGGCGGTGGGCGGACGCCGCGAGGCCGAGCTGGTCAAGAGCTTCGCCGAGGTGCCCCGCGACGCCGAGCGCGTGATCTTCTTCCCCCGGGCGGCCGGCGGCGCGCCCGAGGCCAGCCTCTAAGCGGCCGTGGCGCTCGCGCTGGGCACCGGCGCGGTCGTACTGGTGGTGCTCGTGTGGGAGCTGATGCGCCCGACGCTCGCGTCCGCGCTGGCGCGCGGACGCGAGATCTGGTCGCTGCGCAGACGCGCGTCGGCAGCGTCGGGCTATGACCCCGGCCGGGAACATCGCGCCGAGCAGCGGGCGAGGGCGCTGCTGCGCTCGTGCATCGAGGATGAGGACTGGGCGATGTACCGCGACCTGGGCTTCCTGCGCGTGTGGGGTGGGCTCGGCGAGCGCGAGCCGGGCGCCCGGAGCGCCTACGCGTACCTGATCTACCCGCACAAGCCGATCGTGGCGTTCGTGCCGGAGACGGGTGAGCTGCTGAACGAGTATTGCGTGGCGTTTCCCGATCACTCAAAGCCCTTCGGCAGCGCGCGGCTGCCGCACTCCGACGACGTGCTGGCCAAGTGGATGGCGCTGACCGCCGATGAGCGGCGCCTGATCGGCGAGGCGAACATGCATCTCCCGGGGCGCCAGATCGAGCCCGACCGGGTGCGGCGCGACCTCGTTCGCCTCGCGCGGTGGGAGCGCCAGCGGGCGGACCGATCGAAGATCGGCCGGCAGCACGGTAATGTGCGCGCCGCGTGAGCCCTCCGGAGACCTTCGACATCAGGCACCGCAGTCGCGCCCTCACCGAGGGCCCGGAGCGTGCGGCCGCGCGCGCCTACCTGCACGGCATCGGCTACTCGGCGGAGGATCTCGCCAAGCCGATCGTGGGCGTGGCGCACTCGTGGATCGAGACGATGCCGTGCAACTTCAACAACCGCGTGCTCGCGGC
>DAINPC010000237.1:0-3678 GCA_036743695.1 Solirubrobacteraceae bacterium
AAGACCTGCTGGAGGGACTGGATGATCTCGCCCTCGCTCGCGTGGGCGCGGGCGCAGGCGAGCAGTGGCTCCATCAGGTTGCGCTGCTCGTGGGTGGCGTCCTCGCGCAGCGTGGCCAGCGAGCGCTCGACGGCGGCGCCGTCGCGGGCGGCGCGCGCGGCCTGCAGGCGTCCGATCTGCTTGCGCTCGAGGGCCGGATCGACGCGCAGCGTGGGGATCGGCTGCTCGTCCTCGGCGACGAAGCTGTTGACGCCAACGACGATCCGCTCGCCGGCGTCGATCTCCTGCTGCAGGGCGAAGGCCGCGTCGGCGATCTCGCGCTGGGGGTAGTTGAGCTTGGTGGCGGCGACCATGCCGCCGAGCTCGTCGATCTTGGCGAAGTACTCGTAGGCGCGCTGCTCCATCTGGTCGGTGAGCGACTCGAGGAAGTAGGAGCCGGCGAGCGGGTCGACGGTGTTGGTGACGCCGGTTTCGTGGGCGATCATCTGCTGGGTGCGCAGGGCGATGGTGACGGCCTCCTCGGTGGGCAGCGCGAGCGCCTCGTCGTAGGAGTTGGTGTGCAGCGACTGGGTGCCGCCGAGCACGGCGGCGAGCGCCTCGATGGCGGTGCGCACGATGTTGTTCAGCGGCTGCTGGGCGGTCAGGGAGACGCCGGCGGTCTGGGAGTGGAAGCGCATCTGCCAGGAGCGGGGGCTCTTGGCGCCGAATGTCTCGCGCATCTCCCTGGCCCAGATGCGCCGGGCGGCTCGGTACTTGGCGATCTCCTCGAAGAAGTCGATCTGGGCGTTGAAGAAGAACGACAGGCGCGGGGCGAAGTCGTCGACGTCGAGGCCGCGCTGCACGGCCTGCTCGACGTAGGTGAGACCGTCCTTGAGCGTGAACGCGAGCTCCTGCTGGGCGGTGGAGCCGGCCTCGCGGATGTGGTAGCCGGAGATGGAGATGGGGTGCCAGCGCGGCATCCGCCGGGTGCACCACTCGATCATGTCGCCGCACAGGCGCATGGCGGGGTCGATGGGAAAGCACCACTCCTTCTGCGCGATGTACTCCTTCAGGATGTCCGCCTGGATCGTTCCGGACAGCCGCTCGCGCGGAACCGGACCCCCTCTCCCGCCGCCCGCCCCGCTCACGTCGGACTCGGCGGCGGCGACGAAGAAGGCGAGCATGATGGCGGCGGGCGCGTTGATGGTCATGGACACGGACACCTCGCCCAGGTCGATGCCGGAGAACAGCGTCTGCATGTCATCGAGGGTGTCCACGGCCACACCCTCCCGCCCGACCTCGCCGAGCGAGCGGGCGTGGTCGGAGTCGTGACCCATCAGCGAGGGCATGTCAAAGGCAGTGGACAGCCCCGTCTGGCCGTGCTCCAGCAGGTAGTGGAAGCGCTCGTTGGTCTCCTCGCTGGTGCCGAACCCCGCGAACTGGCGCATCGTCCACAGCCGCCCGCGGTACATCGAGCTGTGGATCCCGCGCGTGAACGGGTAGGAGCCGGGCAGGCCGATGGGATCATCCGGCCCACCAATCCCGGCGGGCAGATCGGCAGGTGTGTACAGCTCGCGCACGGGCTCACCCGAGAGCGTGCGATGGTCCGGGGTGCCCGGCTTCGCGGGGGGTTTGGTGCTGATCGCCATGGCACCCAATGCTACCCGTCGCGCTGCCCTCGCCCGTCGCGCGCGAGCCGTCGGCGCGGCGGAGGCTCGCGGTCGCGGCAAAGGCTTCGCGGTCGGCTCAGCGGTTGCGCGCCGTCGTCCCGGGCCGCGCCGCCGTCCCGGGCGATACGAGGGTCACCACGCGGGTTTGCTCTGAGACCAGCTTGCCGTCGACTCGCAGCATCGTCTCGATCGTCACGCGCAGGTGGCCGTGCCGGCGGAGCAGGCGCATGGCAGGTCGGGAGACGCGCACGCGCACGCGCGTGCTCTGCCCGCCACGCAGCTGATTCAGCGCGGAGCCGACAAGCACAACGCTTCGCGCAGGGCGTCTCGCTGCCGGACGCGAGGAGTTGGGCGTAGGGCTCGCGGTGACGAGGCTCACGGCTTCGCATGCCTGAGCCTGTGCCGGGCACCGTGCGACGAGGCCCGTGTAGAGCAGGTTTCGCCCGATCGACGTGACCAGACGCGGGGCCTGTTCGACGATCGGCCTCTGCGGCGTCCCGGCGCCGGCACCCTGCGCTGCGATCGGCGTGGGAGGAGTCTGTGTCGCCCCGGGCGCCCCTTCGGATGAAGGCCCGGAAAGGCTCCGCGTGGACTGCGCGTCGCCTTTGCCGTCGACGCCGACGCCGTCGCCGTCGACGCCGACGACTGTGATCGGCGAGGCGTTCGTGATGAAGACGATCGAGGCGCCCTTCTCCCCGATCGTCGTTGGCTCGAAGCCGACGGTCAGCGCGCAGGAGGCGCTCGGGTAGACGATCTGCCCGCCGCAGGCGTCGGACAGCACGGGAAACATCAGCGGGGTGCCGGAGATCAGGAAGTCCTGCTGGATGAACAGCGGGTAGTCGCCGGTGTTGGTCACCGTGAAGGTGTGCTGCGCGGAGGAGCCGATCGGCACGTCTCCGAGTAGCGCCTGCGTGGAGGGCAGGCCGACCCGCGGGCCGTGCAGGGCTTCGCCTTCGAGCGGCACGACGAGCGGAGTACCGGAGGAGTCGCTGCCCAGAACGAGCGAGGCGCTCTTTCGTCCGGGCGACGTGGCGGCGAAGCGGACCGCCACGTCGCACCAGTTGCCCGGGGCGAGCAGGTTGTTCTGGCAGTTGCCGTACTGGATCGAGAACGACGACGCGTCGGGGCCGGCGATGTTCACCGATTCGATCTGCGTGCCCGCGTCCTGGCTGTTGAGGACGTTCACCTGTTCGGTCTCCTGGTATTCGCCTTCGTGCCCCGGCGGCGTGTAGGGAATCGGGGAGAAGCTGAGCGGGCTCGGACTCGCCGAGAGCGTGCCGGTGATGCCGCTGCCGGACAACGGCACCTCGAGCGATCCTTCGGCATCGGAGAGCTCCAGGGTCGCGGCCTGGATGGCTTGCGCGCCGGGCTGGTAGGAGACTTCGACGGAGCACTTTTCGGCGGGTTCCCACTGATGACCGGAGCAGCCGTCATGGGTGATCTGAAAGCGCGAGGCGTCCGCGCCGGTGATCGTGGCCGAGAAGACGGTTAGAGCTGACTGGGATTCGTTTGAGAACTGCACGCTCTGGCGCGGACTACCCCCGAAGTGGATGTCGACCGGGCCAAATTCGAGCTGGCCGGGAGACGGCGCGAAACCTGCGGCGGCAAGCGCCGGAGCGGCGCCGAGCAGCACGCCGAACAGCATCAGTACTGACAGCAGCGCAGCTCTGCGGAACATCTGGACCCCCGGCTAGTTGGCCGGGTGTTCCCGGCGGATAGCATCAGGTTTCGGGCGGCGCGCCGGCGGAGTTGAACGCTGCAAGGGAAGTTGGCATGATCGCTCGGGGTTGCGCGATGCACTCTGAGCTGAGCCGGCTGGTAGGCGCCGAGCACGTGTTGCGTGCGCCGGTCGAGTCGCCGTACAACCGCGACAGCTCGCGCCGGCGGGGATTGGAGGGCCGCGCCGAGGCGGTCGTGCTGCCGGGCAGCGCCGAGCAGGTGGCCGAGGTCGTGCGCTGGTGCTACGCGCATGATGTGCCGATCGTCGCGCGCGGCGGCGGCACGGGCCTGACGGGCGGCGCGGTGCCGA
>DAINPC010000238.1:0-3670 GCA_036743695.1 Solirubrobacteraceae bacterium
GCCGTGCAGGTCGTGGTCTATGCGGGCGCGGTGATGGTGCTGTACGTGTTCGTGGTCGCCTACGTGGGCGGCGAGGGCGACTCCCTCGGCACGCGCCTGCAGGGCCGCGGCGCGGTCGGCTCGGGCCTGCGTCTCGGCGGCGCGGTGCTCGCCGGGGCGCTGCTGGTGGAGCTGCTGATCGCGCTGCTCGGCACCGGCCTGGAGGCGATCGGCGGCTACGGCGCCGGATACAGCGCTGGACCGCAGGCCTACGGCACCCCCGCCTACATCGGCAAGCTGCTGTTGACGCGCTTCCTGCTGGCGTTCGAGGTCGCCTCGTTCCTGCTGCTGATCGCCGCCGTCGGAGGCGTCGTGCTGGCCCGGCGCCGCGGTGGCTTGGGCGACGATCGGGACGAGCGCGAGGAGCTCGCCCCGCTGGATCTGCTGCGCCCGCGTGGGACGGGCACGATGGCCGAGGGAGTTGGGAGGCGCACGCCGTGAGCATCGCCTGGTATCTGGCCGTCTCGGCGATCGTCTTCGCGCTCGGCGCGCTCGGCGTGATCACGCGCCGCAACCCGCTGGTGGTGCTGCTGTGCCTGGAGCTGATGCTCAACGGCGCCAACCTCGCGCTGATCGCCTTCTCGCGCATGTGGGGCAACGGCGACGGGCAGATCCTGGCGCTGATCGTGATGACCGTCGCCGCCTGCGAGGTCTGCATCGGCCTGGGCATGATCGTCGCCATCTACCGCCGGCGGCTGCCGATCGACGTGGACGAGCTGAGGGAGCTCCAGGGCTGATGGCCGCCACGAGCTATGGCTGGCTGGTGCTGGCGTTCCCGCTGCTGGGCATGCTCGTGATCGGCGTTGGCTTTCGCTCGCTCCCCGGCCGCTCGGCCGGCTGGCTCGGCACGGGCGCGATCTTCCTCTCCTTCCTGGCCGCGCTGGGCGCGCTGATCTGCCTGCAGGGCCACTCGCCCGAGCACCGCCAGCTGGTGTCCTCGCTGTGGAACTACGCCTCCACGGTGGGCGTGGACGGGCAGATGTCGATCCTCGTGGATCCGCTGTCCGTGTTCATGATCCTGGTCGTCACCGGCGTCTCCACGCTGATTCACCTCTACTCCATCTCCTACATGGAGGGCGACCGCGGCTTCGCCCGCTACTTCGCCTACCTGAACTTCTTCGTCTTCTCCATGCTCCTGCTGGTGCTGGCGGGCAACTTCCTGCTGCTGATCGTCGGCTGGGCGTTCGTCGGCGCGGCCTCCTACCTGCTGATCTCCTTCTGGTACAGGCGCACCACCGCCACGACGGCGGGGATCAAGGCGTTCGTGATCAACGTGGTCGGCGACGTGGGGCTGGTGCTGGGCACCTACTTCATCTTCAAGCACACGGGCACGCTGGACTTCCTGAAGAGCTTCCACGCGGCCGGGGCGGGCGCCTTTGGCCACGGCAGCGCCAACGGCGACCTGGTTGCCGGCTGCGTGCTGCTGCTCGTCGGCGCGTTCGCCAAGTCCGCGCAGATCCCGCTGCACACCTGGCTTCCCGACGCCATGGAGGGACCCACCCCGGTCAGCTCCCTGATCCACGCCGCCACCATGGTCACCGCCGGCGTCTACCTGATCGCGCGCATGCATCCGCTGTTCGAACTGGCGCCCGCCGCCCAGGACGTCGGCGCGGTCGTGGGCGCGGCCACGCTGCTGATCGCCGGCACCATCGGGCTCGCCCAGACGGACATCAAGCGCGTGATCGCCTACTCGACCATGTCCCAGATCGGCTACATGATCATGGGCGTCTCCGTGGGCGCCTACGCGGCCGGGCTCTTCCACCTGATGACCCACGCGTTCTTCAAGGCGCTGCTGTTCATGGCAGCCGGGTCGATCATCGGCGCGATGGCCGGCGAGCAGTCGTTGAACAGGATGGGCGGCTTTCGCAAGGCGATGCCGTTCACCTACGGCTGCTTCGTCGTCGGCGGCCTGGCGCTGTCGGGTGTGCCGCCGTTCTCGGGCTTCTTCTCCAAGGACGACATCCTGCTCGTCACAGCCGAGCGCGGCGGCTGGCACTGGGCGCTGTACGTGGCGGGCTACATCGGCGCCTTTCTCACCGCCGTCTACACCTTCCGCATGATCTTCCGCGCCTTCCACGGCGAGCCCGTCGCGGAGGCGCGCGAGCTGGAAGGCGGTCACGTCCACCACGCCGAGGTGGGGCGCAACCCCGCCACTGGCGAGGAGGAGGACAGCGACGTCGGCTTCCCCGGCCCGACCCACGCGATCGCCGAGCGTGCCCTGCCGATGCGCGTGGCGATGGCCGTGCTCGCGGTGGGAGCTGTCGGCGCCGGGCTGGTGCAGATCCCCAAAGTGGACTTCGTGATCGACGACTTCCTGCGCCCCTCCTTCGCCGGCTCGCCGCTGTATGAACCGCACACCAAGAACGGGCTGCTCGTGTTCGGGCTGGGTCTCGGGACCGTCCTGGCGCTGATCGGCATCGCGCTCGCCCACCGCCTGTGGGTGGTGCGGCCGGGGACGTCCGCCGCGATCATCGCGCGGGTGCGCCCCGTCTATGAGCTGTTCGTGAACAAGTGGTACTTCGACGAGCTGACCGACCTGCTGGTCGTGCGCCCCGCCGCCGCCGCGGGCCGATTCGCCCGCGACACCTTCGAGCGCCTGTTCGTCGATGAGACGCTGATCGGCGGCACCACCGGACTGGTGCGCGCCGGATCGGCCGCCGTGCGCGCCGCCCAGAGCGGCTTCGTCCGCTACTACGCCGCCCTGCTGGTGCTCGGCGTGACCGGCGTGAGCTTCTACTTCCTGCTGCAGTCCTGACCCCGCACCCACTCCAGACCATGCCCCCACTTTCCATCCTGCTCTGGCTCCCCGCGGCGTGCGGGCTGCTCGGCGCGCTCGCCTCGGCGCTGCTCTCCCGCGAGCGTCGCTCCGTCGGGGCGGCGGCGGGCGGCGACGGTGGCTCGGCTGGCTCGGCTGGTGCGGGTAGATCGGCTGATGCGAGCGCAGCGGGCGGATCGTGGAGCGTGCCGGGGGTGGTCGCGCTCGCCGGCTCGCTGGTGGCGCTGGTGCTGGCGATCGGCTACATCGTCGACTACAGCTCGGGGGGGCCCGCCCTCCAACACGTGACCGATGTGGTGTGGATCTCCGAGCTGGGGATCCACTACAAGCTGGCGATCGACGGGCTGAACGTGTTCCTGCTCGGCCTGACCACGCTGCTGTTCGCCGCGGCGACGCTCGCCGCGAACCTGCGCACGTGGGATCGCCCGCGGCTCTTCTACTTCCACTTCATGCTCGCCGAGTCGGCCGTGCTCGGCGCCTTCCTCGCCCAGGACCTGGCGCTGTTCGTGTCGTTCTTCGACCTGATGCTGATTCCCTTCTACTTCCTGATCGGGGGCTGGGGCCGTGAGCCGGGCCGGGTCAAGGCGACGATCAAGCTGGTGATCTACACGCTGGTGGGATCGCTGCTGATGCTCGCCGCGGCGATCGCCACCGGCGTGCTGGCCGCCCAGCAGGGAGGCGGACACATCACCTTCGTGCTCTCAGCGCTGCACTCGCTGCCGCTCAGCACCGGCTCGCAGGAGTGGATCTTCCTGTTCTTCGCCGCCGCCTTCCTGGTCAAGATGCCCGCCTTCCCGCTGCACGGCTGGATGCCCGACGGCTACCGCGCGATGCCCATCGAGGTGCTGATGGTCT
>DAINPC010000239.1:0-3644 GCA_036743695.1 Solirubrobacteraceae bacterium
CTGGGATGAGGCCCGGATGCCTCCTCAACCGTTCACAACGTCTGTAGGCACGTCAACTAGAGCGCGAGCTGCTGGTAGGCCAGCGACTGGAAGGACATCCTGTGCAGGGGCGAGACGCCGTTGCGGAGGATCGCCTCCCGGTGAGAGGGCGTCGAGTAGCCGACGTGCTCGGCGAACTTCCAGCCGGGATGCTGCTCGTCGGCGTGGCGCATGTAGCGGTCGCGTGTGACCTTGGCCACGATCGACGCGGCGGCGATCGCCGCGCTGGTGGCGTCACCGTCAACAATCGCCCGCTGGGGACGCTCGAACTCGGCCACCGAGAACCCGTCCACGAGGCACAGCACCTCGCCGCGGGTTCCCTCGGCGACCCCGCGCAGCGCGTCGCGCAGCGCCGCCAGGTTGGTCTTGTGCAGGCCGCGGCCGTCGATCCCGCGCACGCACCGGGAGACGACGTGGACGCGGGCTGCGCTGCGCAGCACCAGCGGGTAGAGCTCCTCGCGGGCCTCCGCGCTGTGCTGCTTGGAGTCGTTGAGCGCGCTCAGAGATCGCAGCTCGCGGGTGGTCAGCGCCTCGTAGTCGAACAGCACGCCCGCCGCCACCAGCGGCCCGGCCAGACAGCCACGGCCGGCCTCGTCGGCCCCGGCCACATAGCGGTAGCCCAAGCGGCGGTCGAAGGCGAACAGGCGCTGGCCGCTGCCCGCGCGCCGCCGCTGGCGCCGGGAGCGCGCTGAGGAGCCGCTGCTGCGTGGGGAGGCGGTTGCCACGTCGCACTCGCCCGCAACGGTGGCGCTAGAGGATCCCGATTCGGTCGGGCGGCCAGTAGGTAGCGACGGCTCCGCCGATGATCCATCCCGTGGGGACAGGTCCCCAGAACCTGCTGTCATCGGATTCGCCACGATTGTCGCCCATCATGAACCAGTGTCCGGCCGGAATCTTGATCGGCGTGGGGAAGGTGCACTCCGGGCTGGAGCCGCACTGGCGGATGTAGGAGTCCTTCTCGCGGACGCCGTTTCGAATCACGTGCCCTTCCACGATCGAGATCGTGTCGCCGGGGCCACCGACGATCCGCTTGATGAAGTTCACGCTCGCCTCCTGGGGCACCGGGTGCGAGCAGGCTTCGGTGCCGAGCTTGACCACGTGGGGCGTCGGCCCGCACTGCTCCTGCTCGGCGCCTTCCGGCGGGTGGAACACGGCGATCTCACCGACGTGCGGATCGCTGAAGTCCATGCCGATGCGGTTGACCAGTACGCGCTGGCCGATCGCGAGCGTCGGCTCCATCGAGCCACTGGGGATGCGGTAGGGCTTCACCACCCACGCCTGGATGCCGAGCGCCAGGCCGAGCGCCACGGCGACGATCACGACCAGCTCGACAATCGAGCTCGTGAGCGATTTCGAGCGCTTCTTGCCGGGCTTGATGCCTGTGCTCACGCCGGCTGGTCGCCGGCGGGAGCACCTTGATCGGCGTCACCGGCATCGGAGGAGGGATCGGTCGCCTCGGCTGCCGAAGCGGATGCCTTGGCGGGCGCGTCGGCCGCGGGCTCGGGCGCCTCACCCGTGGGCTTCGCGTGTTCCTGACCGTCACCCGCGGCGGCGCCATCTCCGATCTGGAGATCGACGATGACCTCGGCGACCGCCTCCTCCGCGGTCACTCCATCCGCATCGGTCGCCTCCGTGGGCTCATGCAACAGACCCGGCTGGACGGCCTCTTCGGGGCCGGTGTAGCGGCGCTCGCGCACACGTGCGCGCTTGCCGACCCGGTCGCGCAGGTAGTAGAGCTTCGCGCGGCGCACGTCGCCTCGCGCGGCAACCTCGATGCGCTCGATCTTGGGGGAGTGCACGGGGAACATGCGCTCCACGCCCACGCCGAAGGACTGCTTGCGCACGGTGAACGTCTCCCGCGCGCCGTGCCCCTGCCGCTTGATGACCACGCCCTCGAAGACCTGAACGCGACGGCGGGCGCCCTCGATCACCTGGAAGTGGACCTTCACGCGGTCGCCCGGCGCGAAGTTGGGGACGCGGCGCAGCTGCGCGCGCTCGATGGTTGCGATGACGCTGCTCATGGAGTGAGGGAGGACGCGCCTTGATCGACCTGTGGAGGCTCCTCGACGGAGCGCTCGGCCAGCGCGAGGGAGCAATGGTAGCGAACCGCGGGCGCGCCGCGCCTCACCAGAACGCCGCTCAGCGCCCTTCCGGCTGCGAGCCCGCGCCCCCGGCCCGTTCGCGGCTGCGCTCGCGCCGCCAGTGCTCGATCCGCTCGTGGTGGCCGGAGAGCAGCACGTCCGGCACCCTCCAGCCGCGGTACTCGGCGGGACGCGTGTAGTGGGGATACTCCGGCTGGCCTTCCAGCGCCGCGCTGAAGGACTCCTCCGCCGCCGAGTCCGCGTGTCCGAGGGCGCCGGGGAGCTTACGCAGCACGGCGTCGCAGATCACCATCGCGGCCAGCTCCCCGCCGCTCAGCACGTAGCGCCCGATCGAGACCACGTCGCTGGCGAGATGATCGAGGATGCGCTCGTCAAAGCCCTCGTAGCGCCCGCACAGCAGCGTCAGGGCGGGCTCGGCCGCCAGCTCGTCTACGAGCGCGTCGTCCAGCAGCCGCCCGCCGGGCGCCAGCGCGATCACCCGGCGCTGCTTGCGCAGCTCCACCGGGTCGAGGCCGTAGTGGCCGCGCAGCGCGCTGTCCAGCACGTCCACGCGCAGCACCATGCCAGCGCCTCCGCCGAACGGTGTGTCGTCCACCTGGCCGCCGCTCAGCGGCGTGTGCTCGCGGAGGTTGACGCACGCCAGGCTCGAGCCGCCGGCGAGGACGTTGCTCACGTGGCGCTGTGAGGAGAACCAGCCGAACCACTCGGGGAACAGCGTGAACACATCAATGTTCACGTGCGGTCTCCGTGGCCGTGGCGGGCGCCGCGCTCGCGTGCCGCCGGCAGCTTCGTGGCAAGGCTCAGGAACTCCAGGTCCACCTCGATCCTGCGGGCGCCCGGATCGACGCTGCGCACGGCGTCTTTGACCATCGGCACGAGCACCGGGTCGCCGCCGTGGGCGGGACGCACCTCGAGCGCCTCGCAGGAGGGCAGCTCGAGCAGGCGGATGACCGTCCCGAGCAGCTGCTCGCCGTCCACCACCGTGCAGCCCTCCAGTTCGTGCGCCCACCATTCGCCCTCCCCGAGGGCCGGCGCCTGGCCGCTGTCCACGGTCATCTCCTGCCCACGCAGCGCCTCCGCGCCGTCACGATCCTCAACGCCCTCCAAGCGCAGGATCGGGCGCTGCTCGGTGCCCGACCGGCGCACGATCGCGGCGGTGCGCCCGGCGACCGTGACGCCTGCGCCGAGGCTCAGCAGCTGCGGGCGCGGGCGGGTGACGTAGAAGCTGCCGTCGAGCCCGTGCGGACGCCCCACGCGCCCGACCGGCAGCGCCGCCCCGTCGGGGGCTCCTCCGTCCTGGTGAACGCCGGGCTCGCTGGTCAATCGACGATGTCTACGAGCACGTGGCTGCCCTCGCCGGCGGCTGCGGCTTTCACCGCGGTGCGAAGCGCGTGAGCCGTGCGCCCGCCCCGGCCGATCACGCGGCCGTAGTCGTCCGCCGCCACACACAGCTCGAGCACGATCGTGCCGTCGTCCTCCTCGAACTGCTCGACCGCCACCGCG
>DAINPC010000240.1:0-3588 GCA_036743695.1 Solirubrobacteraceae bacterium
GGGTAGCTACACTTTCCGGGCCTGACCCATGGGGCTATAGCTCAGCTGGGAGAGCGTCTGGCTGGCAGCCAGAAGGTCGTCGGTTCGAGCCCGACTAGCTCCATCCAATCCCAGGCCCTCCCACGTTGGCGGGCCTGGCAATCGCCGTGGGATCGGGACGTGACGTCCCCGCGCGCGTGCCGGCTGCCTGGCGTCGATCGCGCCGCGGCGGGGCCTCCGCAGAAACCCGCACCGCTTCACGCGTAGTTTTCTGCCGGACTTGACGGTAAACGGCGCTCGCGGCGGCCCCGGCGAGGTCATAGCCTGACGTCTGCCCTAGGCAGCCAATCCCGACCCCGTCACGAAACCAGAAGGAGCGTCTTATGCCAGCGACCAAGAAGCCCGCCGCGAAACCGGCCCGCAAAGCCCTGCTAGCGCCTCACAAGGAGAACGACCGCCTGATCCGCCGCATCACCGACTCGCTCGACGTCGCCCAAGCCGACCTCGGCAAGCTTCGGGGCAGCGTCGGATCGGGAGTGACCGACCTGCGCCGGGATCTCGCCAAACTGCTGCGCGACGCCCGCCGCCACGCCCAGAAGCTCGGCACGGCGACCCGCAAGGATCTCGAACGGCTGCAGAAGGACATGGCCTCCGCGGCGAAGATCAAACCTGGAGCGAGAAAGGCCGCACCGTCGCGTAACAGCTCCGCGAAAGCTGCCACCAAACGGAAAGCCGCCGCCAAACGCAAAACGCGCTGACCGCGGCGCGGCGACCCGCCAGTTCGGGCGAGGCGCTCGCCGGTCGGCCAGACGCCGGCGCCGCTGCCGTGATCGACCTCCACAGCCACATCCTGCCGGCCCTTGACGACGGGGCGCTGGACCTCGCCGACAGCGTCGTCATGGCGCGCGAAGCCGAGCGCGACGGGATCGCGGTCGTGTGCGCGACGCCGCACATCCGCGACGACCACGACGTGCGCATCGAGGAGCTGCCCGCCCGAGTCGAGGCGCTCCAGCGCGAGCTGGATCGCCTCGACGTGCGCGTGCGCATCGCCCCGGGCGGAGAGGTCGCGCAGTTCGCGGCCGACGGCCTCAGCACGGAGCACCTGCGCGCGGTCTCCCTCGACGGCGGCGGCTGGATCCTGCTGGAGCCGGCGCCCGGCCCGCTGGCCGACGAGCTGCCCGCCCAGGTCGAGCGTCTGGCCCGGCGCGGGGCGCGGGCGATCCTCGCGCACCCCGAGCGTCACGCGGGCGCCGGCTTCGAGGAGCGCCTGCGCGCGCTGGCGGCGCGCGGCTGCCTGATTCAGTGGACGGCGGACTTCATCGTCCAGGTCGAGCCGGACGATCCTGACGCTCTCATCCTGCGGCTCGCGCGCGAGGGTCTCGTGCACCTGCTGGCCACCGACGCACACTCCTCCCACGGCGGGCGGCCCCTGCGCCTGAGCCCGGCCTTCGAGCGCCTGCGCGAAGCCTGCCCGCCCGAGCAGGTGCGCTGGATCGCCGAGCAGGCGCCTGCCGCGATCCTGCGCGGAGAGCCGGTCGCACCGCCCTGGTGAGTGACGCTCAGGCGTTGGCCGCGGCCGGCCAGGGCTCCAACGTGACGGCATCGGCGAGCTGCTCCACCACTTCGCGCGTCGCGTGGCCGAGGCCACGCCGCAGGAAGTTGGCGGCACCCGCCGCCGCTCCGAGCACGAGCGCACGCTCGAAGCTCCCACCGCCCGCCCACACGGCGGCGAGCGCGCCCATCATCGAGTCTCCACAGCCCTCTCGAAAGCCGTGCTCAAAGCGCGGGGGGCTCAGCTGCCATGTGTTGTCTTCGTGCAGCACCAGCGCCGGCAGCTCCCCGCGGGTGACCACGACGCTGCGGGCCCCGCGCTCGCGCAGGCGCTGGGCGCCGGCGAGCAGCGCCTGCGGTGTGGAGACGGGGCCGCTCACGAACTCGGCGAGCTCCCAGTCGTTGATCCTCACCAGGTCCGGCTCGCCTCTCAGCGCGCTGTCCAGGCGCGGCGAGGAGAGATCCACGAGCGTGCGGCAGCCGCCGGTGCGGGCGTCTGCCACGAGATCACCGTAGACCTCCAGCGGCAGCGCTTCGCCGGGCAGCGGGTTGGTTACGAGCAGCCAGCCGCACGCCAGCGCCTGCGCGCACGTCACCGAGAACAGCTCGTCGAGCTCGTGGCGCGACGGCGGATCGCTGAGCTTCATGGCGAGCAGCTCTCGTCGTCCGGATCGGCGGTCGGTGACGTAGCAGCCGCTCGCGGCGGCGCTCGGCACCAGCCGCGCGTGACCGCCTGTCGCCTTGTCTATCAGCGGGCGCAGCAGCGTGCCGGGCTCGCCGCCGAGCAGCCCGCACAGCACCGGTGCGGCGCCCATGCAGCGAGACATGCCGGCCACCCACACACCCTGCCCGCCCGCGTGGAAGTGGATGCTCTCGCGCTCTGCGCCCTCGATCTCCAGCGTCACCGTGAGCAGGGGGCTGGGCGCGAAGATGGCGATTGCGGGAACGCTCACATGACAACCTCTGCCTGGCGGATGGTCGGATTGCCCCTTCTCATGCGAGCTCGCTGTGCACCGACGGCGCCAGCCTGGCCATCGCCGCCAGCTCGCGCTGCAGGCGGTTGACGATCGCCTCGGGGTCCGGGACCGCGTGGGCGTGGACGAGCAGGCCGACGGTGATCTGCCCGTCGTAGCTGAAGATGCTGACGCTCATTCCCACGCTGCCCGCCGTCGGTGCCCACACGAGCACCGTGCGCAGGGGCTTGCCCGCCAGGTAGACCGTCTCGCCCGGGCCGGGCACGTTGGTCATCACAGCGGTGGCCTTGGCGGTGAAGATGTCCACCATGCGGCTCTCCACTGGCGCCGGGGTCAGCCCGACGGCCTCCAGCACCGCGTAGGAGACGGGTCCCTCAGGCGAGTGCTTGATCTCATCCATGCGCCGCTTGAGCTCGCGCAGTCGCTCGCGGCGGTTGGAGCGGTCCACGGGCAGCGTCAGGAACACGAGCCCGAAGCGGTTCCCCAGCTCCAGCGGCGCCGGCGAGTCGAGCGCGCGCAGGTTGACGGGGACGAGCGTGCGGAGCTCGTGCGGCCGTTCGCCGCGGGCGGTCACATAGCCGCGCAGGGCGCCGCTGACGGCAGCGAGCAGGACGTCGTTGACGGTGGCGCCCTGCGCGTGCGCGACCGCCTTCACCTGGCGCAGGGGCAGCGGCTGGCTCCAGGCCACGCTGCGCGCCGCGCCGAGCTCGCCCTTGAGCACGCTGGCGGCATCAGCGGAGGTGAACAGCAGCTTCGCCAGCGCCCGCGCGTCGGCTGCGAGCAGATCGGCGAGCTCGAGCGCGCGTCCGGGGCGCGCGAGCACATCGAGGCCGGTCCGTGCGAGACGGCTCGTGGCCGAGGCGGCGCTTGCTGCGGGTGCGATGGCCGCGGACAGCGAGCCGCCGAGCGCGGCCAGCGGCGCGCCCACGGCCCTCCCGCGCCCCGAGCCCGAGCGCGGGCGCCGGGGCGGGCGCTCGACCTGTGGCTCGTTCTCGGGGGTGTTGTCGGTCAGCGAGAGCATCACGCGCGCCAGGGCGATCCCATCGGCGATGCAGTGGTGCATGCGCACGATCACCGCACACCC
>DAINPC010000241.1:0-3576 GCA_036743695.1 Solirubrobacteraceae bacterium
CCAGGCGCGCGAGCTGGTTGCATGCCGCGGGACGCGTGTCGAGTTGACCGGCCGGCCGCCTGTCGAGTCAGGCCCCCTGGGGGACACACAGGAGCAAGTCGCGATCGAGGCGCGGGGCACCCGGTATGGGACGCTGACCGTCAGCGCGTCTCGACCGATCAACGCCGAGGATCGCGCGGCGCTGACGGTCCTCGCTCTGCAGGCGGCGGTGGCAGCAGAGAGCCGACGTCTGCTCGAGGGCGAGCGGGAGCGAGCCGTGATCCGGGCCGAGCTGCAGGACGCACGCCTCCACCTCGCCGACCGAGGACATCAGCTGCGCGAGCTGATCGCCCGCCAAGAGGCCGAACGCGGCCACGTCGCGCATGAGCTGCACGAGCAGGCCGCCCAGACGCTCGCCGCGGTGCTCCTCGGCCTTGCCGCGCTCGAGCGCGAGCTGGGCTCCCAGATCGGGGCACCGAAACTGGGCACGCTGCGCTCAGACGTGGATTCCACGCTGCGCTCACTGCGCTCGCTCGCGGTCAGTCTTCGACCGCCAGCGCTCGCGCTCGGCCTGCAGGCTGCGCTAGAGCAGCTGGCCGACGACGTGCAAAGCCGGGGCGTAGAGGAGATGACTGTCGATCTGCAGAGCATCGATGGCCTCGACGCGGCCGTGGAGACGATGGCTTACCGGGTCGTCGAGGAGGCACTCGACGCCGTGGGGACGGCGCGCTCGGTCTCGGTGAGCACCCAGGCCCAGGGACGCCGGCTCGTGATAGTCGCCGAAGGCGTGCGACACCCGATCGCCCGCGAGCAACTGGCTGTCCTGAGAGCCCGGATGGAACTGGCCGGCGGAACGCTGACGGCAACGACAGCTGAGCTGCACGCCGTGATACCCCTGTGACCCGGTCGCGAGCTCGCCGCGGTCGCGACGGAAGCCCTCCGATCAGTGGGCGCACGCTCCCAGCATCTGACGAGGAAGGCTCACTCGTCCCCGGCGCTCGTGTTCACTCGCCCATGATCGCGCGCGCGATCACGAGGCGCTGGATCTCGTTCGTGCCCTCCCAGATCTGGTAGAGCTTTGCGTCCCGGTACCACTTCTCGACCGGATGGTCGCGCACGTAGCCGTGGCCGCCGAGGATCTGGATCGCCTCGGTGCAGCAGCGCACGGCGACGTCGGCGGTCAGGCACTTGGCCATCGAGCCCTCGGCGAGCGCGAGCGGGCGCCCGCTCGTCGCCAGCCAGCCGGCGCGCCACAGCAGCGCCCGCGCCGCCTCGATCTCGATTGCCATGTCGGCGAGCTTGAATGCCACCGCCTGGTGGCGCCCGATCGGCACGCCGAACGCGGTGCGCTGTCTCGCGTAGTCGCGCGCGTACTCGAACGCGGCCCGCGCGATGCCCAGCGCCGCGGCCGCGAACGTCATGCGCGAGTACTGCAGGAGAGTGAGCGCCTGCGCAGCGCCCGAGAGCTCGCCCTCGCCTCGCCGTGAGCGCCGCAGCTGCGGCGCGGTGGGCGCGCCGGCCAGCCGGTTGGAGTCCGGCACCCGGCAGCCCTCGAGGATCACCTCGGCCGTGTGCGAGGCGCGCACTCCGAGCTTGCGCTCCTTGCGCCCCATGGAAAGCCCCGGCGTGCCTCCCTCCACGATGAACGCCCCCATGCCCCGCTCTCCCTCAACGCGCGCGAAGACGATGTGGACGGCGGCAATGCCGCCGTTGGTGATGAACTGCTTGCGCCCGTCTAGCACCCAGTCGCCACCCTCGTGCCGCGCGGTGGTCGCGATCGCCGAGATGTCGGAGCCGGCCTGCGGCTCGGTCAGGCAGAGCGCGCCCAGGTGCACCTCGTCGGGGTCGCAGAACAGCGGCAGGTAGCGGCCCCGCTGCTCCTCGGTGCCGAAGGCGAGGATCGGACCGGCGGCATACGTGCTGGAGGTGATCTCGGTGGCGATCGCCGCACATCCCCAGGCCAGCTCCTCTGTGACGATGAAGTTCGTGACCCCGACGATTCCGTCGGGCACGCCCCCGCCGCCCTGCTCCTCCGGCAGGCCGTAGCTGAGCAGCCCGACCTTCGCCGCCTTGCGCAGCACCGGCCAGGGCATCTCCTCACGCTCGTCGTACTCGGCCGCCACCGGGCGGATCTCGCGCCGCGCGAAGTCGCGCGCGAGCTCCTGGATGGCGCGCTGCTCGTCGGTGAGCGAGAAGTCGATCACAGGCTCTGGAGACGGGCGGCAGCGGGCGTAGCGGTTGCCATGGGCGCCAAGCGTACGCCCTCAACAGGGGGACTCGAAGCTCACGCGGGCGTTTGCGAGTCGACGCGATCAGTCGAGCAACCTGACGAGGTCGTACTCGATCTCGGCCACCCTTCTCCCGATCGCGGCTCCTTCGAGCGATCGCTCGGAGTTGTCGAGGTACTGCACTGCACGCATCAGGAACACGGTTGCGGTGAAGAGGTGGGCGAGGATCTCCGAGTAGCGCACGGCGAGTGGGTCGATCGGGCCACCGCCCGCGGCTTCGTATCCGCCGTAGAGATCCTCGCGACCGCCGACACCCCCGACCTCCTTCTCGTCGACCCCGAAGCGCCACGCGCGCATGCAGATGTACGCGAGGTCCTCATGAGGATCGCCGAGGTGGGCGAACTCCCAGTCGAACACCGCTCGCAGGCCCTCTGGGCCGACGAGGTAGTTGCTCGTTCGGTAATCGCCGTGGACCAGACGCAGATCGGTCGGGACCGGCTTGCGCTCGACGCACCAGCGAAACGCCATCTCGAGCGCTGGGCGCGGTGGCGCGCGGTCCAAGAGGGCTCTTGCGATGGCGAGCTTCTCCTCGACGTCCCGACGGGGCAGGGGCGGAAGGTCGAGCTCACCGAGGGCGTGAATCCGCGCGAGCGTCGACCCGAGCTGGCTGGCGAGGTCATCACGGGCTGCGGCGAGCCCCGGGTCGCGAACGAGGATGTGCGGTCGAGCCTCCCCCTCGACGCGTTCCATGATGAAACAGCTCGTGAGCGCGCCGCCGGTCGGTAGGGCCACCGGGCGAGGAACCGGGGCTCCCCTGGCGTGCAGCGCCTGCAGAAGGGCGTACTCACCGGCCCGGTCGAGCGCATCCGGTCGTCCAGCGAGCACGTCGGGGTTCTGGGTGGCTCCGCCGGGGAAGTCCTGCCGCAGTATGAGAGCATGCCGGTGGCCCTCCGCGGTCACCGCATCGAACGACCACGTTTCGCGGGAGGCCCCCCCTGTGAGCCGGCGCAGCCCCTCGATTGCGACTGGGCCGAGTGAGCTCGCCAAGGCCTCTGCCAGTCCCGTCGCGAGGCTGTCGCTGTCGTCGGCGAGCATGGCCTCTCATTCTTACCGCTTCCAGTCCATGCGCGACCAATGGCCCTTCCGGCACCCGTCGAATTGGCTCTCCCGCGGCCTGCCGGTGAGACTATCCTCGACGCTGGCTGGGCAGACACCGTGACCGAGGAGAGCAGCAGTGCCGTTTGTCGACAGCGAGACCGCCCACTGGATTCCCGACCCCGACGCTCAGCCGGCGCTGCGCGAGCTGACCATCTGCGACCTCTTGGACGAGGCCGTCGCGAGCTGGCCGGAGCGGGACGCGCTCGTCTAC
>DAINPC010000242.1:0-3567 GCA_036743695.1 Solirubrobacteraceae bacterium
TGCTCGTGGTCCGGCACGCGCACGATCGCCACGAAGTCCCACTCGCCCGTGACCGAGTACGCCTCCGCCACACCCTCCACGTCCGCCAGCGCCCCCCCGAGTGTCGAGAGCGCGTCGCGCTCCGCCTCGATCAGCACTACCGCATGGGTCATGGTCATATGCGCAGCATCATAGGTCGCCTCAGGACTCCGGCTCCTCGAGCCGGCTCAGGCCCAGCCCCACCGCCAGGCCGACCACCGCGCCGAGGACGCCCGCCACCCAGCTCAGTCCCGAGAACGCCGTGGCGAACGGCATCGCCAGCAGCAGCGCAGCGATCGCAGCGGCGCCGAGCAGGTCGCCCTCGTAGTAGGAGCCGCTGCGCGCCGCCCTCAGATCCGGCGCCGCCCACGCCGCCAGCAGGGCCAGGGCCGGGCCGTTGGCCCCGCCGAGCAGCGGAGCCGGGTAGATCGCGCTTGCCGCCAGCGCCCCCGCGGCGCCAGTCCCGAAGAACAGCGCCACCACCAACACCGGTCCATGGCGGCGCTCCAGCAGCCAGCCGAACAGCGCTATGGCCACGATCGCCACGAACGCATACGGGCCGTAGAGGTAGGCGAGCTCGCTCGTGAGCAGCTTCCACCATTCGCCGTTGATGGAGCCCACGATCGCCATGTGGGAGTAGCCCTGTGGCCAGGCGTGGAAGAGGACCCACGCCACCGAGCTGGCCGCCGCCAGCGCGATCGTCGCATACGGACTGCTCGCCGCCCAGCGGCCGCCCCGGTAGCTCGTGCGCACGCCCCGCGCCCGCCGTCCGGCTCCTGGCGAGCGGCGCAGCAGCGCCCCGATCCCCGTGCGCCTGCGGGCCGGACGGCTCGGGGCGTGCGCGCGCGGAAGCTTGGGCGCACGCCGGCGCAGCCTGCTGCCGCAGTAGGGGCACTCCGTGATGTACGGGCTCACCTCCGATCCGCACTGTTTGCACACCACGAATAGATCAGCAGGAGAGGTCATCGTCGATCCATTCTAAGGACCTGGGAACCACGCTCCGCCCACCTCTGGAATACTCAGAGCAATGAACCTCGGATACGACCAGAAGCTCTACATCCTCGCCTTCGACCACCGCGGCTCCTTCCAGAAGAAGTTCTTCGGGATCGAGGGTGAGCCGGACGCCGAGCAGACGGCGATCATCGCCGACGCCAAGCACCTCATCTACGAGGGGCTGCTGCAGGCCGTCGGCGCGGGCGCCGACGCCGCCGCCACGGGGGTGCTCGTGGACGAGCAGTTCGGCTCCACCGTGCCCGCCGAGGCGCGCGAGAAGGGCCTCAAGCTGGCCATGCCCGCCGAGCGCTCCGGCCAGAGCACGTTCGACTTCCAGTACGGCGAGGACTTCGGCGAGCACATCCTGAGCTTCGACCCCGACTTCACCAAGGTGCTCGTTCGCTACAACCCCGACGGCGACGCCGCCGCCAACGCCGAGCAGCTCGGCAAGCTCAAGCGGCTCAGCGACTGGCTCAAGCAGAACGACCGCAAGTTCCTGTTCGAGCTGCTGGTGCCCGCCGAGAACGCCCAGCTCCAATCGGTCGGCGGGGACAACGACCGCTATGACGCCGAGCTGCGCCCCCAGCTGATGCGCCGCGCGATCGCCGAGATCCAGGACGCGGGCATCGAGGCCGACATCTGGAAGATCGAGGGCGTGGACCAGCGCTCCGACTGCAAGATGCTGGTCGCCCAGGCACGTACGGGCGGCCGTGAGGGCGTCGCCTGCGTGGTGCTCGGCCGTGGCGCCGACGACGCCAAGGTCGATGCCTGGCTGAACGCCGCCGCGCCGGTTGACGGATATGTCGGCTTCGCCATCGGGCGCTCCATCTGGTGGGACCCGCTGAAGGCCTACGTGGACGGGAAGATCGAGCGCGCCGCCGGGGCGCGCAAGATCGCCGAGAACTACCTCCGCTTCGTGGCCGTTTACGAGCGCGCCAAGACGCCGGCCAGCTCCTAGCCTCCCCCGCGTGAGCGCCATGAAGATGCGCCAGAGCCTCGCCGACTGGGAGCGGGCCTTCGTCAAGGAGATATCGCTCGATCGCCACCGCCGCGCCTCGCTGCGACGCACCGCCCAGCAGCGGACGCTCAAGCGCGAGGTGGAGAAGCGCCACAAGCGCGGTTCCGTGCGCTTCGCGCTGCTGGTGCTGACGCTGATCATGACCGCAGTGATCGTCACCGCGGTCATGTTCCGAACGCTCTACCTGCTGCTCAGCTGAGCGCCCCGCCCAGCGGGGCCGCTGGTCCGCGCCGCCCGGCGCACGGGCCGCTGCTCGCGCGATCCGACTGACAGCCGCCTGCTGGAGCTAGTGGCCCTCGCCCAGCTCGCGCAGCGAGTCGTCCACCTCGCTCGCGTGCTCGGGCTGCTGGCCGTCCTCGATGGCCGCCACGGCACCAGATTCGCTGTGGATCTCCAGGTAGATCTCCTTGCGGAACACCGGGACCTTCTGCGGCGCCTGAATGCCTATCCGAACCTTCTCGCCCGTCACCGAGAGCACCGACACCTCGATTTCGTCCCCGATCATGATGCTCTGGTTGGACTTGCGCGTCAGAACCAGCATTTGGGTGCACCTTCCTCTTTGCCGATTGGCGACCCCGGCTCGAGCCCCAACCGCCGGTGATCCAAGCATAGTCACAGGACCGGGGGAACGCGATCCCGCTCGCTCGCGGCCCTCGCGGGCGCCCCGCAGGAGACGCCTGCGGACGGCCGCGGTGGGGCCTGCGGCGCATCGGGCGCCCTTTCCGCTAGTCTCCCGGACCGTCGATGCCCCGGAGATCCCTGCGCCCGCACCTGAACCAGATCCGCGCCTGGGTGCGCCAGGGGCGGACCGACGCCTGGGTCGCCCACCAGCTGGAGGTGACCGTGCGCGACATCGAGCAGTTCAAGCGCCAGAACGAGCTGGTCAGCGACGAGGAGCTCCCCGAGGGCACCACCGCCCCGGACTACCCCGAGGAGATCGACCTGCGCGCCGAGGATGACGCGCTGATCGCCGCCGAGCTGGAAGCCGCCGAAGCCGAGGCCGAGCGCGCCCGGGCCGAGGCCGAGCGCGCCCGAGCCGAGGCGGCGCAGTCCGGCGAGGACGAGGAGGAGCCGGAGGAGCCCAGCGCCACCCCCACGCGCACCCGCAGCCGCCGGGGCGGACGTGGACGGTCGCGCTCCAGCGCCCGCACAGCGCCCCTGGAGGGCACGTTCGACCACGGCGAGGAGGGCTACGGCCTGTGGCTCGACCCGGCCGTCCAGGACAACCCCATCTACGCCGAGCACTGGGCCGGGCACCGCGCCGTCGAGGTCGTGGTCGAGGAGGACCGGATCGTCATCCGCCGCGTGGGCGAGGACGAGTAGCTCTAGCCGCTGAGCTCGCGGCGCCCGCCAGCGTAGTCCGCAGCCTCGCGCAGGTACCTGCCGAAGGCCGCGTCCACCACCACGCCCGCCTCCCACGCCCAGGGGTCCTCCGGGGCCACCTTCATCGCCACCTGCAGGCACCAGGCGGTGCCCATGTCGTAGAGGTCCACCAGCTCCTCCGCCGCAAAGCGCCCGCCCAGGCGCCTGCGCAGCTC
>DAINPC010000243.1:0-3564 GCA_036743695.1 Solirubrobacteraceae bacterium
TGATCACGGGCATGATCAAGGCCAACGTGCCCTCGCGGATCGCCTTCGCGGTCTCCTCGCAGACGGACTCGCGCGTGATCCTCGACCAGAACGGAGCCGAGTCGCTGCTGGGGCAGGGCGACATGCTGTTCAGCCCCGTGGGCAGCTCGCGCCTGGAGCGCATCCAGGGCGCCTACATCGACGAGGCCCAGATCGCCAAGCTGACCGACCTGTGGCGCCGCCAGGGCGAGCCGGAGCTGCGCGAGGAGCTGCTGGAGCAGGTCGAGCCGGAGACCCCCGAGGGCGCCCCCGACGAGTTCGATCCCGACGAGGACCCGCTGCTGCGCGACGCGATCACGCTCGTCGTCGAGATGCAGACCGCCTCCACCTCGATGCTGCAGCGCCGCCTGCGCCTGGGCTACACGCGGGCCGGGCGGATGATCGACATGCTCGAGCGCCGCGGGGTGATCTCCGGCTATGAGGGCTCCAAGCCCAGGCAGGTGCTGATCGCCGAGGCGGACCTTCCACGGGTCCTGGCCGCGCTTGGCGAGTCCGCCACGCCCGTCACCGACTAGCCTCTTGCCCTAGATGCCCGAGATCGGAGCAACGCTACGCGAGGCACGTATGCGCGCACGCATCGACGTGTCCGAGATCGAGGCCACGACGAAGATCCGCGCCAAGTACCTGCGCGCCCTGGAGAACGAAGAGTGGGGGCTGCTCCCCGGGCCGACGTTCGTCAAGAGCTTCCTGCGCACCTACGCCGAGGCGCTGGGCCTGGACGGCAAGTCGCTGGTGGAGGAATATCGCCTGCACCACGAGCGTCCCAGCGACGCGATGCTGGAGCCGATCGTCTCCACGCCCCAGCGCCAGGGCAGGCGCACGCCGACCTCCGGCCCCTCGCGCGCCTACATGGCCGCCGTGGGCGCGATCGGCTTGGTGATCGTCCTGCTGATCGTGCTGCTGGTCTCGGGGGGAGGCTCCTCAAAACACGCAGCCGGCACGGTCGGCGCGAGCACCAACACCCACACCAGCAGCACCCGCCACCACTCCTCCAAGAGCGCCTCGGGCACGCGCGCCGGCGGCGCCTCGCAGATAGTGGCGCTGTCGCTCAGGGCCAGCGCGGCCGTGTACGTGTGCCTGATCGGCGAAGGCGGGCGCAAGCTGATCCCCGGCGTCGAACTGAAGTCCGGCGAAAGCACCCACACGTACCATTCCAAGCGCTTTGAGATCACCCTCGGCAACAGCTCCGTGACGATGTTCGTGGACGGCCGGGCGCGGACCGTGGCGGCCTCCAGCCAGGCGATCGGCTACTCGCTCACCAAGGCGCACGGGCGCCAGCCGCTGGCCGCCGCTCAGCTGCCGACGTGCAAGTGAGCGCGCCGCCGATCAGGGACCGGCCGGCACGCGCGGGGATCGTGGTCACCGGCACCGAGGTGCTCGCCGGCCGCGTGAGCGACCGCAACGGGCCGTGGCTGGCCGAACGGCTGCGCGAGCTGGGCGTGGACCTGGCCTACACGGCGATCGTCGGCGACCGCCCCGAGGACATGGGCGCGGCGCTGGGGTTCATGGCCGACCGCGGCATGGACCTGGTGGTCACCAGCGGCGGGCTGGGGCCCACCGCGGACGACCTCACCGCCGAGGTGGTGGGCGACTTTCAGCGACGCCCGATGGAGCTGGACGAGGCGCTGGAGGAGCGGATCGCCGAGATCCTGCGCCCGCTGGCCAAACGCTGGCCCGACCTCGACATGGACGCCATCCGCGCGGGCAACCGCAAGCAGGCGGTGATCCCGCGGGGCGCGACCGTGCTGGAGCCCGTTGGCACCGCCCCCGGGTTGGTGGTGCCGCCGCCGGAGGCAGGCGGCGGACCGACCGTGGTCGTGCTGCCCGGCCCGCCGCGCGAGCTGCAGCCGATGTGGGGCGCCGCCGTCGCCACGGAGGCGCTGCGCGCGGCGGTGAAGAGCGCGACCGTCTACACCCAACGCACCCTGCGCCTGTTCGGGATACCCGAGTCGGAGATCGCCGAGACGCTGCGCGCGGCCGAACGCGAGGGCGTGGAGCTGGGCCGCCTGGAGGTCACCACCTGCCTGAAACGCGGCGAGGTGGAGGTGGTGAGCCGCTACGAGCCCGACGCCGCCGAGGTGTATGAGGCGTTCGCGCGCGTCGTCGGCGCCCGCCACGCCGACACGCTGTTCTCACAGGACGGCAGCACCGTCGATCAGCAGGTGGCCGCGCTGCTGCGCTCGGCAAGGCTGACCATTGCCACCGCCGAGTCCTGCACCGGCGGGCTGCTGGCGGGGAGGCTGACCGAGCTGGCTGGCTCCTCCGACTACGTGAAGGGGGGGATAGTGGCCTACTCCGACGACGTCAAGGTCTCCCAGGCGGGTGTGGCCGCGGAGCTGATCGAGCGCCACGGCGCGGTCTCCGGCGAGGTCGCCGAGGCGCTCGCCGCCGGGGCCCGCTCGCGCCTGGGGGCGGACATCGGCGTCGGCATCACCGGCGTGGCCGGCCCGGGCGGGGGCAGCGAGGAGAAGCCGGTCGGGCTCGTCTGGCTGAGCGTCGCACCGCCGGGCCGATCTTCGACCGGTAGCGAGCCGCTTACGCGCTCGGTCAACCTCCCGGGTGCCCGCGCCGACGTGCGCGACCGCGCCACCACGGTCGCCATGCACCTCATCCGTCGCGCGCTCAGCACACCCTGAGCGCACCGCGCGGGCCGGCGGAGCATGTCGCGGCGCGGCTAGCATCGCCCGGGCGATGTCCCGCGCTGCCACAGCCAGGCTGTTCGTGGCGGTCGACCCGCCGCCCGAGGTGGGCGCGGAGCTGGCCGCGTGGGCACGCGGGGTGGCCGGGCGCTCGGGCGGGGAGCCCCTCCGCGGTACCCACGGGACGCTGCGGGTGCTGGAGGCGAGCTCCCTGCATCTGACGCTCTGCTTCCTGGGGGGCCGCCCGGTGGGCGAGATCGAGGCGCTGGCCGCGGCGCTCGGCGCGCGCAGGGAGCACGTCTGCGAGCTGTCGGTTGGGGCCCCGGTGTCACTGCCACCGAGGCGCCCGCGCGCGCTGGCGGTGGAGATCCGCGATCGCACGGGGGAGCTCCTCCGCCTGCACGAGGAGGTGGCCGGCGCGCTCGCCCGGGTGAGCACCTGGGAGCCGTCGCGGCGGCGCCTGCGCGCGCACATCACCGTGGCGCGCACCCGCGCGGACGCCCGCGGCGTCCCCGCGCTGCACCAGCTGCCCCCGACGCCGCAGCTGAGCTTCACGCCCCGCGCGGTCGTCCTGTACCGCTCATGGCTCGCTCCCGCCGGCGCCACCTACGAGGCCGTGGCCAGCTGTGATCTGCTGCCGGACGCCGGCTGAGCGCCGGCTTCTCTCAGCGTTCTTCGCCTTCCGCGGGGCCTTCGCAGGTTTCGCAGGCCGCTTCCTCCGGGCTCGTGGGAGCTTCGGAGTCGAAGGCGCAGGGGCCGGACACCTGTGCTTCACAGCCGGGTTCGCCTGCGCCCGAGCCGGCTTCGGCGGTGCACGCGAGGTTCGAGCCGCCGGTGGCCATCGTGGGGCGCGAGCCGTCGGCGCAGGCCGGTTCGGAGCCGTCGT
>DAINPC010000244.1:0-3534 GCA_036743695.1 Solirubrobacteraceae bacterium
CCGTCCGCGACGCCGAGGACGTTCGTCACTTCATCTCCGAGCTCGTGCTCGACCCGCCGGCCTCGAGTGCCGACCTTGCGGGGCCGCCGCACGTTGACGAGGACTTCCTGGTACTTAGCACCGTCCACGCGGCTAAGGTCTTGGAGTGGGATGCTGTCCACCGGCCGCACCGCAGCCTCGAACTCAGGCCACCCAGACCCTAGCCAACCCTTAAGGTCATAACACCAGCACACCAAAACGCTGTCCAACGACGAGACCAACTCGGCGGCCTAATCCAACGAATACACCCGCGCAGCCTGACCCGACCGAATAAACGCACCCAACACCCCATACGAGGACGGCCGACGAGGAGTCGGCCAGGGTCTCGCCGGCGAGTTCAGCGCGCACGCGCTTGGGCGTGGGCTCGAAGCGCAAGCCGGTGCGCAGGTTGGCGGAGAAGCGGTCGGCCATAACCCTTGCGTACCCACCTGACGCCCGGGGTATTGGTCATGCCATGCCATCTCGCACCCGGCCGGTCAGTCGAGTTATGCCGCGGCAAGCGCATGGCGCGCCTTGATCCGTCGGTCTTCGGCCTACCCGTCGCGCGGCTCCGCGAGGGGTACTACAGCGACGCGTACTTGAACCATGCGAGGGTCTTGCTGGCCGCCGAGGACCGCCACCCGCGCGTCCTCATGCAGGTCTTTCAGAAGCACGAGAGCACGCTGGGTGGGATCGACGAGGCAATCGCGGTGCTCCGGCTGGGCTCGGGCCGGGAAGGCTCCAACGGTGTCTGGCAATCAGGATGGGACGAGCTCGAGGTCCGGGCGCTCTCCGAGGGTGACGCGATCGCCCCAATGGAGACGGTGCTGACGATCGAGGGTGACTACGGGCTGTTCGCGCACCTCGAGACCGTCTATCTAGGGTGCCTGGCTCGGCGCAGCCTGGTCATGCGCAACGTCCGCGCCGTGGTCCGGGCGGCCGGCGGCAAGCCGATCTTGTTCTTTCCGGCCCGCCACGATCACTGGCTCGTCCAGTCCGGTGACGGGTGGTCGGCGCACGTCGCTGGCGCCATCGGGGTCTCGACCGACGCCCAGGCCTCGTGGTGGGGGGGCCGCGGGATCGGCACGGTGCCGCACAGCCTGATTGCCGCGTTCGGCGGGGACACGGTGGCCGCCGCGGACGCGTTCGCCCGTCGCTTCGCGTCCGAGATGAACGTGACGGTGCTCGTGGACTTCGACAACGACTCCGCGGGGACCGCCATCGCCGTCGCCGACCGCCTCGGCAAGCGCCTGTGGGGAGTGCGCCTGGATACCTCGGAGGCGCTCGTCGACCGTGCCCTCCAGGGTCTCCCCGGCGACGAGCGCGAGCGCAGGGGCGTGACGCCCGAGCTTGCTCGCCGCGTGCGCGCTGCGCTCAACCAAGCCGGCCACCAACGCGTGCGCATCGTCGTCTCCGGCGGCTTCGACACCGAGCGCATCGAGCGCTTCGAGGCCGAGAACCCCCCGGTGGATGCGTACGGAGTGGGCTCGGCTCTTGTCCGCGGCAGCAACGACTTCACAGCCGACATCGTCCGCGTCGACGGCCGACCGTGCGCCAAGGTCGGCCGCGAGGAGCGTCCGAGTACGCGCCTGCGGCCAGTGCACTGAGCCGGTAGCCGGCCAAGTGGCTCTTGGGTTTGATCCCTTCGCCCTGGCGGCGCGGCGACTCCCCAGCGCGCTCGGCTGCCACCCGGCGTAAGAGCCCGCTCGGCTTCGTCGTGGTGGGGAAGGCGAAGGTCCTCCGTCCCTCGCACCCGGTTCTGACCGGACACTCGTTTAGACGGAGGAGGTCGGGATGTCGAGTTGAGCCGGTCCGGCTCAGTCCAACGACGAGACCAACTCGGCGGCCTGATCCACGACTACAGCCGCACAGCCTGACCCAACCGAATAGACGCACCCCACAGGCGGAGGTTGGTTCGGATGTTCGGCCCGGCCAAGGCCGTGACGCTCATGAGCTCGCTCGCGGTATGCGACCCATGTTCCAACGCCGCGAGGATGGCGTGCTGGGCGGCACCTCGCCGGGCGCGTGCCCGCTTGCGGGAGCCGCTGGCGCGCCTGCTCAAGCTGGACGCCACGGCCTTGATCGCCCCGGCGCGACGACGTCCTGCACGTCGAGTACGGCTCCTCCGCGTGGTACTCAAGGTGCTGTCGGCGGCGCCGCGTGGTGCTGCTCCACCATTCCCGGCGTCGAGTGCGGCGGCGGCGGCGAGCAGGCGCTCATACTCGGACAGCACTGGGCGCAACTCATCCAGGCGCGCGTCGAGTTCGCTGCGTACGGTGCTCAGCAGGTCGGCCGCCGTTTGCGATCCTTCCGTTTCAGATTATCTCGGGGCGCCATGCGCAAGAGCCAGAGTCACCGTAGACACCTCGCGCGTACATCGCTGCAGAAGCTTATGGGGTGCGGCGCGAACTCTGCTCGCTGCAGGAGTACGCGCGCGTAGCGTGACGATCCGGGTTTACGCGCCCTACGGGTCTTTTGCAACACCGGACCGTGCTCGACGCTATGGTCCAGCGATGGAGTTGAGAGTCTTCGCGGAGCCTCAGGAAGGGGCCAGCTATGAGCAGCAGCTGGCTACCGCCCGGGCCGCGGAGCGGCTCGGCTTTGGGGCGTTCTTCCGCTCGGATCATTTCCTGCGGATCAAGCCGGGGAATCCCCTACCGGGGCCGACCGATTCGTGGGTGACGTTGGGGGCCCTGGCCCGTGAGACCAGCACCATTCGCCTGGGAACGCTGGTGACCTCGGCGACGTTTCGGCTGCCGGGTCCGCTGGCTATCGCCGTGGCCCAGGTCGATGCCATGAGTGGAGGGAGGGTGGAGCTCGGGCTGGGGAGCGGCTGGTTTGAGCAGGAGCACTCTGCCTAAGGCATTCCCTTTTGGTCGGCCAGCGAGCGCTTCGATCGGCTGGAGGAGCAGTTCGCGATCCTCACCGGCCTGTGGGCCACCCGGCCCGGGGAGCGGTTCTCCCATGAGGGCGCGCACTACCGGCTTCTCGATTGCCCGGCGCTGCCCAGGCCGGCTGGCGCCTCCGGGCCGCCGTTGATCGTGGGGGGCATAGGCGCACGGCGCACACCTGCCCTGGCTGCGCGCTACGCTGCCGAGTTCAACGTTCCCTTCGCGGACGTTGAGCGCACCCGGGCCCAGTTTCAGCGAGTGCGCTCAGCCTGTGAGCAGGCCGGGCGCGACCCGGATTCGTTGGTGTACTCCCACGCCGTGACGGTGTGCTGTGCCGCCAGTGAGAACGAGCTACGCCGGCGTGCCGGGCGCATCGGTACCGACCCGCAGGAGTTGAGGCGCACCGGCGCCGCGGGCAGCCCCACCGAGGTCATCGAGCGGCTGGCGGCCTTCGCCGAGGCTGGCTCCCAGCGCGCCTACCTGCAGGTGATCGACCTTGATGACGTTGACCATCTCGAGCTGATCGCCGCTGAGGTCATGCCGCATCTGGCCTGAGAGTCAGAGCGACGAGCCCGCCTACACGCCGAGCAGACGCTCCACCACAAGCTGGTCGATTCGCTCGTGG
>DAINPC010000245.1:0-3526 GCA_036743695.1 Solirubrobacteraceae bacterium
GCTGGTCGTGCACCGCGGCGCCGGCGCGTACATCTGCGGCGAGGAGACCGGCCTGCTGGACTCGCTGGAAGGCAAGCGCGGCAACCCGCGCCTGAAGCCCCCGTTCCCCGCCAACCAGGGCCTCTACCAGGGCCCGACGCTGATCAACAACGTCGAGACGCTCTCCACCGTGCCCGCGATCGTGCGGATGGGCGGCGAGGAGTACGCCAAGCTCGGCGTGGAGAGCTCCACCGGGACCAAGCTCGTGTCCGTCTCCGGGCAGGTGCAGCGGCCCGGCAACTACGAGATCGAGCTGGGCATCCCCGCGCGCGAGATCATCTACGGCCTCGCCGGCGGACCCCCGCAGGGGCGCGAGGTCAAGTGCTGGTTCCCCGGCGGCTCCTCCTCGCCGGTGCTGAGGGCCGATGACCTGGACATCCCCTACGACTTCGACTCGCTGGCCAAAGCGCGCTCGATGCTCGGCTCGGGCGCCATCATCGTCGTGGACGAGTCCACCCCGATCCTCGACGTGGCGCTGAAGGTGGCCAAGTTCTACCGCCACGAGTCCTGCGGCAAGTGCACGCCCTGCCGCGAGGGGACCAACTGGACGGTCATGATGCTCGAGCGGATCGCCTTCGGGGAGGCGACGCCGATGGACCTGGAGATCATGGCGTCGGTCTGCGAGCACATCATCGGCAACTGCCTGTGCGTGCTCGGCGACGCGATGGCGATGCCGATCGGCTCGATGATCGCCAAGTTCCGCGACGAGTTCGAAGCGCACATCGAAAGCGCGCGGGCCCGCCGGGGACTCGAGGAGCCGGACGGCTCGGACGGCGCCCTGGCGGCGCAGCGGGCCGCGTAGCGATGCCGAGACCCGAACCGAGGACGATCACCTTCACGATCGACGGCCGCGAGGTGCGCGCGCCCGAGAACACCATGCTGGTGGACGCCGCCAAGCACGGCGACGTCGAGATCCCCGTCTTCTGCTACGAGCCCAAGCTCGGCCAGCCGGTGGGCGCCTGCCGCATGTGCCTGGTGGAAGTCGAGGGGATCCCCAAGCTCCAGACAGGCTGCTCCACGCCGGTCAAGGACGGCATGGTCGTCTACACCCAGTCCGAGCGCGTCAAGACAGCCCAGCGCTCGGTGGTGGAGTTCCTGCTGATCAACCACCCGCTGGACTGCCCCGTGTGCGACAAGGGCGGCGAGTGCCCGCTGCAGGACATCACCTTCGGCTGGGGCGGCGGCATCTCGCGATTCATCGAGCCCAAGCGCCACTTCGTCAAGCCGCTCGAGCTCTCGCCGCTGATCGCCATCGACCGCGAGCGCTGCATCCTCTGCTACCGCTGCGTGCGCTTCTCCCAGGAGGTCGCCGAGGACTACCAGCTGGTGCTGCTGGAGCGGGGCGCGCACTCCTACGTCTCGACCTTCGACGGACACCCCTACGTGGCGCCGTTCAGCGGCAACATCGTCGAGCTGTGCCCCGTCGGCGCGCTCACCTCGCGCCCGTATCGCTTCCGGGCGCGCCCCTGGGACATCGAGGGCGCGGGCTCCGTCTGCACGCTGTGCCCCGCCCAGTGCAACGTCACGGTCACCGTCCGCGACGAGCGCGCGCTGCGCGTGCTCGCGCGCGAGAACGAAGAGGTGGACGACGGCTGGCTGTGCGACAAGGGCCGCTTCGCCTACCAGTCCTTCCACGTCGATGAGCGCGTCACCGAGCCGCTGCTGCGCGACGGCGGCCAGCTGCGTCCCGTCTCCTGGGAGCGCGCGCTGAGAGAGGCCGCCGCCGGCCTGGCCCGCGCGGGGACGCTGACGGGAGCGATCGCCGGCGGCCAGAGCACCAACGAGGAGGGCCACCTGCTGGCGCGCCTGCTGCGCGAGGGCCTGGGCTCGCCGCACCTGGACTCGCGCCGCGCGGGAACGCTCGCGCTCGATCTGCAACGCGCGCTCGGCTCACCGGAGCTGCAGGCGCTGACCTCCGACCTGGAGTTCGCGCACGCCGTGCTGGTGCTCGACACGGAGCCCGTCAACGATGCCCCGATCTTCGACCTGCGCCTGCGCAAGGGCATCCGCCGCCGCGGCCTGAAGCTGGCCGTCGCCTCGCCCGATCCCAGCTCGCTGGACCGCGGCGCCGCGCTGTCCGTCCGCTTCAAGGCGGGCGCCGGCGCCATCTTCGCGGCAGCGCTGAGCGCGGCGCTCGCCGTCGGCCGGGACGCGGAGGCCGAGCGCCTGGCGCAGGAGGCCGGAGTGGAGGCAGACGCGGTGCGCGAGCTGGCGGCGCTGCTGCGCGGCGCCGAGGCCGAGCCGGGCGGAAATGAGGCCGACGCTGCCCCCCGTGAGGTCGTCGTCCTGTGGGGCGAGCGACTGACCGCCGGGGCCAATGGCGAGGCCGGAGCGCAGGCACTGCTCGCGATCGCCGACTCCCTGGCCATGTCCGGCGTGGAGGGTGCGGGACTGCTTGAAATACCGGCCGCTGCCAACGCCCGCGGTCTGCGCGAGGCAGGGGTGCTGCCCAACGCCGGGCCGGGGCTGTCCGAGATTCCCGCCGGTGCGAGCAGCGACGCGCCGCGCGGAACACGGGCAATCGCCGAAGGGTTGGCCGAGGGACAGCTGAGCGCGCTCTACCTGCTCCACTGCGATCCCCTGCGAGACCTGCCCGACGGCGAGCTGTGGGGGCGGGCGCTGGCCGGCGCGAGCACCGTGGTGGCACACGCGGCGTTTCTCACCGAGGGCATTCGCGAGCACGCGGACGTGGTCTTCCCGGCGGAGGCCTACCCCGAGAAGGAGGGCACGATCGTCCATCCCGACGGGCGCCTGCAGCGCCTGCGTCCCGCGATCGCGCACCCGGGATCCGTGCGCGGCGAGTGGCAGGTGCTCAGCGAGCTGGCGCTGCGGCTCGGGCTCGACGTGGAAGTGCTCAGCGGCTCCATGGCCTCCCAACAGCTGTTCGACGCCGTGCCCTTCTACGCGGGGCTCACGCTCGAGGAGATCGGCGGACGGGGCGTGCGCTGGCAGGAGCGCGCGGCAGTCGCGGCGTTCCCCCACGCGGACCCGCAACGTAGGAGCCCTGCCACGCCTGAGCTCGTCGCGATCGGTGAGGATGCAGGCGAAGCCGCGGCCTACCGCTCGGTCTGGGATGCGCCCGAGGTCGAGTTCTCGCCGGCGCTGGAGTTCCTGTTCGCGCCCAAGGAGCTCGTGAAATCGTGATCGCGCTTGTCGGCTACTTCGAACCCTGGTGGATCCAGATCATCAAGGGCATCGTGATCTTCGCCGTCGGCCTGCAGCTCGTGCCGGTCGTGCTGATCGCCGAGCGCAAGCTCCTGGGGCGCTTCCAGGGGCGCTACGGACCCAACCGCGTCGGGCCCTACGGCGCGCTGCAGCCGCTCGCGGACATCCTCAAGCTGCTCACCAAGGAGCAGTTCCGCCCCAGCACCTCCGTGGGCCTGCTGTTCGCGCTCGCGCCGCTGATCTCGATCCTGACCGCCGTGGCCGCCTTCGCGATCATCCCCTTCGGCGACGCGCAGGACATCTTCGGGACCAAAGTCGGCCT
>DAINPC010000246.1:0-3526 GCA_036743695.1 Solirubrobacteraceae bacterium
TCGCCGGTGGCTAGCGTTCATGTCGTCGGCGTCTGTCCGCACGAGGGCTCTATCCGCCGGGCGGGTAGGAGCGCAGGATGCGCTCGCCGCCAGCGGCGCGATAGAGCGCGATCCAGTCCGCGGCCATCTCATGCTGCAGACGGCCCAACGGTATGCGCCCAGCGCACGCCATCTCCGCAGCCCACGTCTCCAGGTGATCCTTGTCCTCCGCGTTGTCAGGGCCGTTGCGCGGCTCGGGCCAGAGGTTCGCGGGTTCCGTTGGTGGCCCACCGATCGACAGCGCAACGAGGTGGTCCTCCTCGTAGTCGCGCGCCCGACCGGGCAGGCCGTAGGCGCGCATCTGAGCGAGCTTCAACGGCTCGGTGTAGCTCTCCGGCGGACGGACGGAACGGCTGTAGCCGAAGGCGCAGATCGTGGCGAGCGAGACCCCCGAGCGAATCGCGCCGAAGGTGCAGCGCGCGTCGGGCAGGCCGTGACGCTCGACGCACCGACGATCAGACGCGGACACCGGCCAGCGCGTGTGAGATGGATCGCCCCCCCGGCGTGCAGCGACGCGCAGCCGGCCAGCAGCATGAGCGCGAGGATTGGCGGGGCCAAGCACGCTCTCGGGCGCGGCCGGGCGTATAGGTAGCTCATGTGGCTGGCTCCCCGGCTTCGCTGGGTGGTCCACGGGCGTCGAAGGTGTGTAGCCCGAAGGCTGCCCCGAACTGCTGCTCCCACCCGTAGGAGCTCTCAAGCCAATCCCAGATGGAGAAGCCCCGGCACGCGCGCGAGCAGGCGAGGACGAGCGGGTCCTGCGTGTCGATCCACGGATCGGCATGGCAGCGGGGGCAGCGACCCCAACGCCATCGAGGCGGACAGCCCGACGTCATGAGCCTCGGATCGACGTTGGTGTGGGCGCGAACGCTGAGGCGAGGCGCCGGCGGAGCTCGAGGAAGTCCTGGTGGCGGGTGCCCATGCGCCACCTGGCGGCGGCGAAGTCGAAGATCGTGCCGCCCTTCCCGCACCCGGAGCCGAAGCAGTAGAAGCTCCCGTCGGGGTAGAGCTGAAGACTCGGATCGGTCTCCGGGTGGAAGGGGCAGAGCACCTTGCCGGCTGTGTTGGGCTCAAGGCCCGCTAGGACGCGAACGTAGTCGGCGGCTGGGATCGCCAGCAGCTCGCGGTCAAGCGCGGTGCGCCCGGCGCCCCGGCGCACCGGCCGCGTGCCGGGGGCGTGGCCGGGGTGTGGGTCTTCTGGAAGGCTGCCCGTCAGCTCCCGTAGCGCGTAGCGGGCGTCGGCATTGTGCTCCAGGAGCCTGACCGTGACCGGCGGGCTGTGCTTGTGGTTCATGCTGGTAGGCGGCCGGAGCAGCCGCGCGATATCCACGGAGGCCAGGTCTCCTTGCAGTGCTAGCGCGAGGCGGCGGTTGGCGCTCTCGACCTGCGCGCTGCTCGCGCGCTCGCGCAGACACCAGTAGATGTGCAGATGCCCGGGTGAGCCGGAGGCGACGGTCATCGACGGTGAGCAGGCGAAGCCGTGCAGGCGCTCACCGGCATCCGGCCGGTCGCAGTCGATGTAGAGAAGGTGCGAGCCGCTGATCGCGCTCTTGCCGCCGTGGCCGCGGCCCTCGCGTAGCGCGACGCCGAGGTACACGTCCGTCTGGCGGGCAAGACGGGTGACCCGGCGGGCGGTGTCGTGGATGGCAAGCGCGGAGATGAACCGCTGGCGCATCCCGCCGTCCGGGGTGGCATGGCGCATGTCGAAGAACTGGCCGGGCTGCGGGTTGCCCGCCAGCATCCGCAGGTAGACGAGCAGATCCCCGCTGGGATGCTCAGGCTTGGTGCTCACTCGCATACCTCGGGTGTGAGGGCGGCGAGGTACTCGAACTCGCCGCCCAGCAGCGGCACCTGCTCGGGGTGGCGCGCGGCCCATGCCGAGCACTGCTCAAGCCTCAGCTCGCCGCGGCGCATCGCCGCTACGCGCTGGCCGGGGGTCATCTGCCACAGCGCCCGCAGACGCGCGTTACGCGCGCCCAAGCCTTGAAGGATCTGCTCGATTAGGAGGCTCTGGCTCACTGGTCACGCTCCGCCTTGGGGCTGGTGGCCCGCGCCCCGGCTGGGACGCGGGCCCCTGAGCCCTAGAACTCGCTGTCCTCCTCGGCGCCGACCCCAGCCGGCACGGCCTCGGAGCCACCCTCCTCGCTGGATGCGCCGCTCCCGTTGCCCAGGAACTGCACCGAGTCGGCGATGATGTCCACCGCCTGGCGCTTGGTTCCGTCCTGGGCCTCCCACTCCCGCCACTCCAGGCGTCCGTCGACCGCGACCGGGCGGCCCTTGGAGAGATAGCGGGCGACGCTCTCGCCCTGCCCACCCCAGACGGTGACGTCGAAGAAGTTGGGCTTGTCGACCCACTCGCCGTCGCTGCTCTTGCGCCGCGTGTTGCATGCGACCCGCAGGCTGCAAACGGCCGTTCCGCTTGGCAGCGAGCGCAGCTCCGGGTCTCTGGTCAGGTTCCCGGTGAGTACGACTCGGTTGATGTTGTTCATCGCTGTTCCTCCTGTTGGTGGTTGGTGGTGCTAGTTGCGCAGCCCAAAAACGACGCCGACCGGCGCGCGGAACCGGAGCCCGTCAGGGCGCAGGGAAACCCCCCTTGCGGGGGTTGAAGCGCTAGTCCGTCGGCGTCGAAAATGGGGCAAGTAACGACGTGCCACCGACCCACGGGGACTGCTTGAACAGCCAGTCAGCGCACCTGGCCTGACATGGCCTTCACCCGTCCCTGGTCGCTGTATGTGGAGCATCGTCTGCGTCTCCTTGCGTGTCGGGGCCACGGGGTTCTCCCGCGGCTTTCCTGGGTTACTGACCACCACTGCTCCACAGCGGCCAACGAATTCGCGCAAGGGCTCAAGGACGGCTGCGGGGGCAGCGGAGATCGGCGGTGCGGATCGGGCGAGTGAGCGCTCGCGCGGGTAGCTGAGACGGAGGGTCTTGAAAGTCGTTGGCCGGTCTGGGCCGCTGGTGGTCAGTAGGAGCGATGAAAGGCACATCGCCACCGATTGCTCGGGTGCTCGGAGCGCCGCGCACCCCGCCGGCGAGGAGGGGCACCCCGTGAGGGTTCACGCGGTCGGGCGCCGTCCTGCCATGAGGCTGCTCCTCTGCGCCCTGGGCGTGCTCGCTCTCGCAGGGCTCCTCAGCGGTGGGCTGGCGTGGTGCTGGACGCAGACGGCGTGCCTGCTCTCCCTGCGCGCGATGCGCCTGCCGGTGAGCGACGCCGCGCACGCGATGTGGCAGCTGCTCACCCACGGCGGCTGGAGCACGCCCTACCAGGCGTTCCCGACAGCGCCCGAGCGGGCCGCGGCCCCCGGAGCACCGGCGTATGTGATCGTCGCGGTCTGCTTGCTCGCGCTCCTTGGCCGTGGAGGATGGCGCGTGCATCGCCGCCTGCGCGCGTGGCGCGGCGGCTCCCCGCTCGGCAAGGATCAGCGCACCGTCGCTCGTCACGCGGTCGACCGGGGCTGGGTGCGCCAAAGGACATGGGCGCTGCCCTCAG
>DAINPC010000247.1:0-3511 GCA_036743695.1 Solirubrobacteraceae bacterium
AGCCGCTCGATCACGCCGTCCCAGGCGCGCCCGGTCCCGCCAAACCCGTGAAGCAGGATGACGCTCTCCGGCACACGCCCATCCTATGACCCCCACCACCGACACCTACACGCTGCTGAGAGCGCTCGTGGACGAGCTGGTGCGCTGCGGGATGCGCACGGCGTGCACCTCGCCGGGCTCGCGCTCGGCGCCGCTGGTGCTGTCGCTGGCGCGCGAGGAGCGGCTGCGCTGCCACTCCCACGTGGACGAGCGCTGCGCGGGCTTCTTCGCGCTCGGGCTGGCCAAGTCCTCCGGGCTGCCGGTGGCGATCGCCTGCACCTCGGGCACGGCCGCGGCCGAGCTGCTGCCGGCGGCGGTCGAGGCCCGCGAGGCGCGGGTGCCGCTGCTGCTGCTCACCGCCGACAGACCTCCCGAGCTGCGCGAGAACGGCGCCGGGCAGGCGATCGACCAGCTCAAGATCTTCGGCGGCGCGGCCAAGTGGTTCTTCGAGGTCGGCCTGCACGAGGCCAGCCCGGAGCGGCTGCGCTGGATGCGCACGCTGGCCTGCCGCGCCTACTGGACGGCGCTCGAGGGCCGCCCGGGGGTCGTCCACCTGAACTTCGCGCTGCGCGAGCCGCTGGTGGAGGAGCGCGAGCTTCCCGACGACCTGAGCGGCCGCGACGACGGGCGGCCATTCGTGCGCCGCGTGCCCAGCCCGGGAGCGGCGGACACGCAGACGGCGCAGCTGCGCGCGCTGGTGTCCGGCTCGCGCCGGGGGGTGGTGGTCGCGGGGCGCCACGAGCGCGGCACCGTGCTCGGGCAGGCCGCGGCGGCGTTTGCGCAGGCGGCGCGCTGGCCGCTGCTGGCCGACCCCCTGTCGGGGGCCCGTCGCGGAGCTGCGGCGATCGCCCACTACGATGCGCTGCTGCGCGATCGGAGCCTGGCCGGCTCGCTGCTGCCCGACCTGGTGCTGCGGGTGGGCGATCTGCCGGTGTCCAAGCCGCTGCGCACATGGCTTGGCGGACTGGAGGGAGTGCAGCAGGTGGCGCTCGACCCCGAGGGGGCCTGGCAGGACCCGGCGTCGGTGCTCTCGGACTGCCTGGCGCTCGACCCCGCAGCGGCGCTGTCGGCGCTGGCGGGCGCCCGCTCGCAGTCCAGCCTGGCGCGCGGCGGCGCCGATGAGGACTGGCTCGCCAGCTGGCGCAGCGCCGATGAGCTGGCCGCGGGGGCGATCCTGGGTGTGCTCGGCGATCGTGAGCCCTCCGAGCCCGCGGTGGCGGCCGAGCTTGGCGTGCTGCTGCCGGAGCAGGCGACGCTGTTCGTGGCCTCCTCGATGCCCGTGCGCGACATCGAGACGTTCTGGCCCGCCCGTGAGGACCCGCCACGCGTGCTCTGCAACCGCGGCGCCAACGGCATCGACGGCACGGTCTCCTCGGCCTTCGGCGTGGCCGCCGACTCCGGCGGCCCGGTCGGCGGCGCCGGCCCGGTCGTCCTGCTGATCGGCGACGTGGCGCTCGCGCACGACCTCGGCGGCCTGCTCGCCGCGGGCCGGCTCGATCTGAAACTGACGATCGTGCTGCTCGAAAACGGCGGCGGCGGCATCTTCGACTTCCTGCCCGTCGCCGAGGCCAGCATGGCGCGCGCGGCGGCAGAGCCGGGTGCCGCGGACATCTACACCCGCCACATAGCCACGCCGACCGGGCTGGACTTCGCCAAGGCGGCCGACCTCTACGGCCTGGAGCACGAGCGCGTCGCGGACATCCCCGCCTTCAGGGCCGCGCTGGAGCGAGCGCTGGCGGGCGAGCGGTCGAGCATCGTGGAGGTGCGCACCCGCCGGGATGAGAACGTGGAGCTGCACCGGCGCGTGTGGCAGGCGGTCTCAGACGCCCTCCCAGCCTGAGCGCGGGCTCAGCCGCTGAGCAGCGGCAGCAGCGCCTGCAGCTTGACCTCCGTCTCGGCCAGCTCGCGCGCCGGGTCGGAGTCGCGCACGATCCCGTTGCCGGCGTAGCAGCGGGCGACGGGGCCGCGCAGCAGCGCGCAGCGCAGCGCCACGCAGAACTCGCCGTCCCCGGCCGCGTCTGTCCAGCCGACGGGGCCCGAGTACCAACCGCGGTCGAGCCCCTCCAGGGCTGGGATCAGAGGCGCGGCGCGGCGCAGCGGCTCGCCCCCGACGGCGGGCGTGGGGTGCATCAGCCCGACCAGCTCCAGCGCGTCGATCGGCTCCGCCAGCTGGGCGCGGATCGGTGTGGCGAGATGCTGGATGTTGGCGATCCTGACCAGCTCGGGCTCGGCCGCGGCGGTCACCCACACGGAGTGCGGGCGCAGCATGCGCTCGATCCGTCGCGCCACGATGGCGTGCTCCTCGCGGTGGCTCGAGTCGCGCAGCAGCTGCTCGCCGAGGTGGTCGTCGACGGCCGGGTCGGCGCTGCGGCGCGTGGAGCCGGCGAGCGCGAGCGTGCTCACGCGCTGGCCCTCGCGGCGGACGAGCAGCTCGGGGCTGGCGGCGATCAGGGTCGCGTCGCCGCGCCCCACGCAGAACACGAAGCACGATGGGAACTCCTGGCGCAGGACGCCGAACACGGCCGCCGGGTCATATGCCCGCGGCGCGTGCACCTGCACTTCGCGGGCGAGCACGATCTTCGCCAGCTCCCCCGCGCCGATCATCTCCACCGCCCTGCCGACCGCCTGCTCGTAGTGCTCGGGGGGCATGGCGCTCGCCACCTGGAAGCGCCCCGTGGGCGCCGGGTCCAGCAGTGGCAGCGCGCGCTCGCGCAGCTCCCGCAGGCGGAGCTCCAGCCGTGCGAGCAGCTGCTCGGGGGTGTCGTCCGGCGTGGCCAGCGCGGCCAGCGTGAGGCGCACGCTCAGCTCGCCGCGGCGCTCGCGCCTCGTGAGCAGCACCTCGGGGACGCTCAGCGACGCGGGCTCAAAGCCCTGCCAGTGCGGCGCCCGCCCGCCGTCAGGGGCGAACGCGAAGCCGCCCACCGCCACCGGCCCGCCACCGGCGGGCTCCTCGGCGCAGTCGCTGACGGCCGCGGCGGCGATCGCGCGCCACCGCTCGGCCACGGCGGCGAAGCGCCCGGGGCCGGAAGCGTGCAGGCTGACCGCCTCGCCCAGCCCGGCCAGCGCCGCGCGGCCGCGGTCGGGCTGCTCGAAGACGAGCCACCGCTCACCCGCCCGGCGCGAGGCGCACACCACCGCCGCGGGGTCGACCTCGCGCGCCAGCTCCAGCGAGATCGTCGCGAGCGTCTCTCCCGCTCCGGCGCGCGCGCGGCGCACGGCGCGCGCCAGACGCGCCGCCAGCCGCTCCCTGTCGGCGTCGCTCAGCGAGAAGGGCGGGCGTGAGCGGGTTTCCAGCAACCGCTCAGGTCTCGCTGCGCCCCCGCGAGATGGCGATCTCGCCCGTGCGCATCATCTCGATCAGGCCGAACGGGCGCACCATCGTCTCGAACGCCTCGATCTTGTCGGTGGTGCCCGTCACCTCGATGATGATCGCGCGCTTGGTCACGTCCACGACCTTGCCGCGGAAGATCTC
>DAINPC010000248.1:0-3502 GCA_036743695.1 Solirubrobacteraceae bacterium
GCCGAGGTGCTGGCGGCGGCCGAGATGGGACCCGCGCGGTTCAGCTCCCCTCCCTATGCGGTTCACCGCCTGCACATGACGCTGCTGCTGCGCGAGGCCGACCCCGGCTGCGATGCCGAGTACCTCGCCGAGGCGCTCCTGGCATGCCTTGGCGTCGACTACTACCTGTACCTGCGCGCGGGGCGCGAGATGCCCCTGGAGCGGCTGAAGGCGGGCTGGGGCGAGCTCGTCCGCCGGGCGGTCCCGGGCGCGGCCAGCGCGGAGGAGTCCGCCGCCCGCAGGCGCGCGAGCTAGGCGACGACCTCGACGCCGAGCAGGTCGGCCGCCGAGAGCTCGCCCGGGGTCTCCAGCGCGAGCACCGCCTGCAGTGCCGCGATCGACACCTCCAGCTGGGCGAGGTCGGGCTCGCGGGTGGTCAGCAGCTGCAGCTTCAGGCCCGGCCACATCAACGCGCGGACCCACGGCCTGCTGCGGTTGCGTCCGGCGAACTTGATCAGCTCGAAGGAGATCCCGGCGATCAGCGGCACGCCGAGCACGCGCGTGGCCATCAGCCAGTACCAGGCCGGCAGCCCGAGCGGCGCGAACACGAAGATGGCGACGATCATCACCACCAGCAGGAAGCTGGTGCCGCAGCGCGGGTGCAGCCGCGAGAAGCGCTTGGCGTTGGCGGGCGTCAGCGGCAGGCCGGCCTCGAAGCAGGAGATCGTCTTGTGCTCGGCGCCGTGGTACTCGAACACCCTGCGCAGGTCGCGCACGCGCGACAGCAGCAGCATGTAGCCGAGGAACAGGCTCGTCCGCACGACGCCCTCGACCAGCCAGAACAGGAACGAGGAGCCGAGCTGGTGCTTGATCAGGCTCGTCACTCCGACGGGGATCAGGAAGAACAGCACGATCGCCAGCACCAGCGCCACGACCACCGTGCCCGCCCACACCGCGCGCGGGATCTCCTGTTTCTCCTCCTCCGCCTCGGCGGGCAGCTGCGCGTTGGCCGAGACCTCCAGGGCGCGGAAGCCGATGGCCATCGAGCCGCCGAGCGCCACCACGCCGCGCACAATCGGCAGGCGCAGCAAACGGTGGCGCTTCATGGCGGAGTCCAGTGGGAACGTGCTGAGCTCGATCTCCCCGAGCGCCGCCTCCTCGGGTGAGAGCTCGCCGGCGCTGAGCTGCTCCGCCGTCGGCTTGCGCACAGCCACGGCCCAGTTGGACACACCGCGCATCATCACGCCCTCCAGGACCGCCTGCCCGCCGACGGGCGCGTCGCGCTGGGCGTTCAGCTCGCCGTCGGCGTCCTCGAGGACGAGCGCGCCGTTCGCCGGCTGCTCGACGGCCGGCGCCGACGCGGTTGAGCGCGCCGAGTCCTCGGTGGAGGGGGGTGCCGGCGTGCTCACAGCAGCTGACGTGGACGGTGAAGCCGCGGCCAGACGCGCGGACATCAAGCTATTGAGGGGACCGAGCTTGCGCGGTGTGCAGGCGGCCCTTGGCCACCCTGCGCTGGAAGCGCTCCACGCGTCCGCCGGTGTCCATCAGCTTCTGCCTGCCCGTGTAGAACGGGTGGCAGTTCGAGCAGACCTCGACGTGTAGCTCATCGCGGGTGGCGCGGGTGATGAACTCGTTGCCGCACGTGCAGCGCACGTGCGCGGAGGTGTAGTTGGGATGGATCTTGGCCTTCATCGTCCGCTCATTCTAGCGGCCGGCCTGCCCGGCGTGCTGACGCCAGCCTGGGCGGGCGCCCCGGCGAAGGTCGCTCAGCCGCTCGGGACGGACGCGGGAGGGGTGACGGGGACCGGCGTGGGGGTGCTCGCGGCGGGCTGTTCGCAGCGCTTGGTGCGCAGCTCCGTGACGGCCAGCAGCCGGCCCTTGGCGTTCAGCCAGCGGAAGCTGACGGCGCCGCGGTAGAAGGCTCCTCCCGTGAGGTTGGTCACCTGCTTGAGGTATCGGTAGGCCTTGACGCCGGGAGCGGACTCGCGCCATACGCCCAGTCCGGGCGCGCTGACCGTGTGGTAGAGGTCTTCGCCGGACATCCGCTCGATCACGTCGACCCGCATCTCCATGCGCGCGGTGCCGGGGATGGCGGCCATTTCGCCGGCGAACGTGGCCGAGCGTTCGGCCTGGGTGGCCGCCGTGAGGCACTGCTCGAGCGTGGCGGAGACGCTCAACCTGGCGGGCGGGCCGCTCGGAGCGGCGAGGCTGGCGCGCGCGCCTTCGATCGCCCCGGCTGCCAGCGCGAGGCTGCAGAGCGCCAGCAGCCCCAAGACGCGGCTCAGCGGGCGCTGGGCGAACGGCCGCCGGGGGGTTGGCTTGGGGGCCGTGGTGTTGATCACATCCTCCTAACACTCCAGATCGGCGCAGGTTTCGCGCCCGCGCGTTTCTCTCTGGCCTCGCGGAGGCGCTCAGGTCACCTGGTAGAGCGGCCCGTCGCCGCCCTCGGGCGTCGTCAAGCGCCCACCCTTGGCGGTGATCGCACCGCACTGCACGCAGTTGGTGTAGTTGACGATCACGTCGACATCGCCCGTCTCGGGAGCGTCGTCAGGGATCTCGTAGACGCCGGCCGGGCACATCCAGCGCCACGTCTCGGCGATCTCGCGCGGGACGTGCTTCTGGACGCGGATGTGGTTGGGGGCGTCGTCGCGCGTGGCGTTGCCCGTGATGAACACCGAGGAGAGCTTGTCGAAGGTGTACTTGCCGTCGGGCTTGGGGTAGCTGTCCTTGGTCTTGCCGATGAACATCGGCTTGGCGTCGTTGCGGTGCCAGGCCGCACGACCGGGCAGCCTGCCCTTCGTGATCTGCTGGATGCCGCTGAGCGGACCGCCGAGCAGCAGCCCCTTCTGCAGGGGCTGGCGCGCATTGCGCACCTCCCACAGCTCCTTGCCCACCGAGGACTCTTCGATCACCTGCTCGTAGGACTCGAAGCTCGTCTCGCCGCGCTTGAGCGAGGCGTAGATCGACTCGGCGGCGAGTTTGCCGGACATGATGCAGTGATGCACGCCCTTGAGCGCCATCGTGTCGACCATGCCGCCGCCGTCGCCGACGAGCACGGCGCCGGGCATCGAGAGCTTGGGCATCGACCAGTAGCCGCCGCCCGGCAGCGCCTTGGCTCCCCACGCCACTCGCTCTCCGCCCTCGAGGATCTTGCGCACGAGCGGATGCGTCTTGAACGTCTGCAGCAGGTCGTGGGCCGAGGTGGTCGCGTCGGCGTACTCGAGCTCGACGACGAATCCGATGCTGACGAGGTCATCGCCGGTCTTCTCGTCCTTCATCGGGTAGATCCAGGTGCCGCCGATCTGACCGTACTTGTGGGAGACCTTCAGCGGCCAGGGACCCATCGTGTGGATCAGGCGGTCCAGCGCCTTGGGGACCTTCCAGACCTCCTTGACACCGAGCTCCCACACCTGCGGCTCGCGCCCGGCGGCGAGGTCGAACTCCTTGATCGCCGCGCCGGTGATGTGCCCCCAGCAGCCCTCGGCGAGCACCGTGGCGTGGGCCTTGATGTCGGTGCCGGGCT
>DAINPC010000249.1:0-3481 GCA_036743695.1 Solirubrobacteraceae bacterium
CCCCGGGCGTACAGCGAGGGTCAGGGCGTGCATCGAGCCCGCTCCCGCGTGCGCTGCAGGCACCCGCCGCCGGCTGGCGCTGCACGACGTGGGCGCTGGCCGTGCTGAAGAGGAGCCCGTTGGGTGCCCGCGACCCCGACACTGTGGCGGCGCCGGCAACGGCGACGATCGCCCCCGTGATCGCGATCGCGACGACGATCAGCCAGCTGAGAGACCGCTCGGGCGTCCTGGGCAGCACGCTCGGTGAGTGTAGGCGTCAGGGATGCGGATCGCGCCGTGAGCCGTTGCGCCGGGCGCTGGGCATCGAAGTCGGGCACGCCTGAGAGGCGTCGCTCGACCTAGCTGGCGTGCCCATGCCTCCAAGATGCCTCCTCCAGCTTCTCCGCGGCGGTTCACGGCGTGTCCCCTGGCGGTACTCGCTACGCTCCGTTGAAGACGCGTCCGAGCATCTGGACGCGTGTGTCGTGATCGCGCCGGCGGTGTCGTACCGACCCCGAGGCAGACCGGCCGGGCGGCGCTGCAGACTTGCGCACATTCGCTGAACTGATACATCGACGGGCCCGGCTCGTACTGGGGATGACCGCCGTGCTCACGGTGGTCGCGGGCGTGGTGGGCGCCGGTGTGGTCGGCTCCCTGAGCAACGGCGGGACCTCCGACCGCAACGCTCCGAGCGTGATCGCCGAACGCCGGATCGTCGCTGCGAGCGGTGTCTCCTCGCAGCCGGGGCTGGTGCTGCTCGTGCGCACTCCCGGGCCCGTGCTCGCTCCGCCCGGACGCGCCCTGGTGGCACACGTGGCGAGCGAGATGCGCTCCCAGCGGGCAGTGTCGGCGGTATTCAGCGTCCTCGACGCCCGGCGGCCCGCTGTGCTGCTGTCGCGGGACGGCCGCGCGACGGTCGTGTTGGGCTTCTTCGGCGCGCATGCATCCGAACACGCTGCAACGGCCGCTGCGCTGCGGATTGCACGGGATCTTCGCGGCGTACACGGCGTGAGCGTCGGCGGCAATCAGGTCACGTTCAGCCAGCTCGAAGACACGATCTCCGCGCAGCTGCCGAAGGTCGAGCTGATCGCGTTCTCGATCCTGCTGCTGCTGTCGCTCGTCGCCTTTCGCGGTCTCGTCGCTGCGGCCCTGCCGCTGATGGTCGGCGCGGTCGCCGTGGCGGGGAGCCTGCTGATCATGCGCGCCCTTGCGCAGGTGACCTCCTTGTCGGTCTATTCGCTCAACCTCGTCACCGGGCTCGGCCTCGGCCTCGCGATCGACTACTCGCTGTTCATCGTGTACCGATACCGCGAGGAGCTCGCTCGCTGCGGGCACTGCTCCGAGGCGCTCGAGCGGACCCTCGGCACGGCCGGGCGCACGGTCGTGTTCTCCTCGTTGACGGTGTCGGTTGCACTGCTGTCGCTGCTGGTCTTCCCCCAGCGGATGCTCTCGTCGATGGGGATTGCTGCTGCCGTGGTGACCGTCTTCGCGGCCACGGCCGCGCTGATCCCGCTCGGCGCGATGCTGGCGCTGCTCGGCCCGCGCATCAACGCGCTCTCGCCGGCACGCCTGCAGCGCGCGCGCAGGCAGGCCGAGGGTCCGGTGGCCGGCGGTCGCTGGTATCGGCTTGCGACGCGCGTGATGCGCCGGCCCGCGTGGGTCGCCGCGGCCTGCGCCGTTGGCCTGCTGCTCGTCGGCCTGCCCGCGGTGCACCTGCAACTGGGGGCGACGGATTCGCGCGTGCTGCCGCCCGGATCGAGTGCCCGCGTCGTCGATGCGGCGGTCGCCGGCCAGTTCGCTGCCGACCCCGCAAACCCGGTGGTGGCGCTGGTGCACGCCCCCGACCGAGCGGGCCGGGCTCTGGGCCGCTACCGCTCGCAGCTCGCGCGGCTGCCCGGCATTGCCGCCGCACAGCCCCCGACGCGGATCGCCCCCGGGTTGTGGCGCATCGAAGTCCTCGCCGCGCAACCACCGCTGAGCACGGCGTCACAGCGCCTGATCGGCGAGATCCACGCCCTGCACGCTCCCTACGCGGTCGCCCTCGCCGGCGTGGCGGCGGGCCAGTATGACCAGCACCTGAGCCTGCGCTCGCACATGGCGTTGGCGCTCGCGATCCTGGCGGTGACGACGCTGATCGTGCTGTTCACGATGACGGGGTCGATCGCGCTCGCGATCAAGTCGCTGATCATGAACCTGCTCACGCTCAGCGCCGCGTTCGGGATCCTCGTGCTGATCTTCCAGGACGGCCGGCTGCAGAGCCTGCTCGGCTACACGGCGACCGGCTCGCTCGAGCAGACCAACATGATCATCCTGTTCATCATCGCGTTCGGCCTGTCCACCGACTACGGCGTCTTTCTGCTCGCCCGCATCAAGGAGGCACACGACGTCGGCGCGTCTGACGAGGTGGCGGTCGCCACCGGCCTCGAGCGCAGCGGACGCGTGGTCAGCGCGGCTGCGCTGCTGTTCTGCGCCGCGGTGGGATCGCTCGCGGTCTCGAGCATCGCCTCGCTGAAGGAGTTCGGCATCGGCGCCGCTCTGGCGGTGATCATCGATGCGACGATCGTGCGCGCGCTGCTCGTTCCGGCGCTGATGGCGCTGCTCGGACGCGCCAACTGGTGGGCTCCGCGACCGCTGCAGCTGCTCGTGGCGCGCTCCTGGGCACACCCGGCCGACGCTGACCGCGAGCGCATCACCGCAGCGCATCGCCGCTGAACGCGCGCCGGTGCCAGAGGAGCCATGCGCGATGATGACACGGTGCAGGCAATCCCCCTGACGGCAGAGGACCGAGCGATCCTGGCTCTGGAGGGCTCGACTCTGGCAGGGCATACGTGCAAGGTGATTGTGCTCGACGGGGGCGCTCCATCGACGGCGGCGCTCGTAGCGCGCGTGGCGGCGCGGGTTGCCGCGGCGGCGCCCCTCACGAGACGTCTAGGCGGGACGTCGAGCAGACCGGCCTGGGTCGCCGATCCGCACTTTGACCCGCGCGCGCACGTCGTGAGCGCGCCCTGCCCGGCGCCCCTGGACCGGGGGGAGCTGCGCGCTGAAGTGGCGCGGCTGTTCTCCGAGCGGCTGGACCGCGAGCGGCCGCTCTGGCGCATCGATCGGTTTCCGCTGCACGGCGGCGGCGCCGCGCTCGTGTGGCGAATCCATCACGCGCTCGCGGACGGAGTCACCGCGATGCGCTACGCGCAGGCACTGCTGTGGGACACCCTGGCGGACGCGTCGCAGACGCGGTCGCATGCGGTCACACATGAGCAGGACCAGGTGCGACGGCGAGCACACCTGGCTGGGTTCTTTGCGCGGGAGCTCGCTCGCTCGCGTTCGCCCTTCGATGGGCACATCGGCACGCGCAGAGAGGTCGCATTCGCAAGTCTTCCATTGACGGCGCTGCACGACGCCGCGAGGGCGGCCGGCGCCGCGACCCTCAACGATGCCGTGCTGAGTGTCGGAGGTTGTCCCGTTCGCCGTAGAAGTTCGTGGTGGCGGTCGGGGTGTGATGGTT